>JBKJHW010000052.1:0-49044 GCA_046598935.1 Vicinamibacterales bacterium
CATCGGGTAGCTCGTGACGGGCGCCGGAAACGCCAGCGCGTCCTGGCCGCCTCCGCCCGCGACCTTCAAATAGAGGTTCCACACTCCGGTCCGGGTGGACGCAAACGCGATCTGATCACCGCTGGGAGACCAGATCGGCAGGCCATCCCCTCCGGCGTCGAACGTGAACCGCGATGGCGTGCCCGCGCGCGCCAGGTCGATCAACCACACGTCCCGGTTGGGCGGCGAGCCGGACTGCAACGACACGGCGACGCGACGCTCGTCCGGGCTCAACGAGAGGTTGAAGTACTCCCCGGGATCGCCCGCCGTGCCGACGATCTTGCCGGCGCGATCAAACCACGTCAACCGTGCTGTCGGCCGGGCGCTGCCGGTCGCATGTGCCAGCACTCCGTCCGGCGACGCCGAAAACGCGGCGTAAGCATTGGTGTCCGAGCTGACCTGCTCGGCCACCGGAAACGGGTCGCCCATCGTTTGGCGCGTGACGGAGTCGAATACTTGGGCCATGAGGCTGCCGCCGCGCACGAAGAGCACATGCCCGGCCGAGAATCCTGGACCGGACTCGGATGCGAGACCAAGGGACGCTCCCCTCGGATCGGAGAGCGATCCGACGCGAATGTCAGCGGCGGCCGGCGGCGTGCCGGCGTAGTAAAGAAAGTTATCGCCATCGGGGAGGAACACGGGCGCGCGGTGAGACTGCTCGCCCGGGCGCACTTCGGTGAGGGCGGCCGACACGCCGCCGGCTGATGTCGTCCGATGCAGCGGTCCGGCCGGCGTCGGCGCGAACACGATGACATTGTCGCGATTCCAGCTGCCGCCGCGCGCGTTCGGCGCATCGCATAGCACAACCGACGGTCCGCCGTTGGCCTGCACTTTCTTCAGCTTCCCCTGCGCGAAGAAGCCGATGAACCGGCTGTCGGCCGACCAGAACGGGTACGCCGCGCCCTCAGTACCGGCGAGCGGCCGCGCCACGAGCGAACCCATCGGCCGAACCCATAAAACATTGACGAGTTGTTGCGAGGCCACGAACGTCACCTGACGGCCGTCGGGTGACACGGCAAACTGTGGCGCCTGTCCGAAGAACAGCGACCCGTCGGGCGAGCCGATCGTGAACTGAATCGGCTCGGCCGGGGGCGGCACTTCGCGAATGTGTATGACGCTGATCACCGCGGCGCCGACAAACAACAGGCCGAGCGCGGCGGCGGTGATCCACGCCGTCCGCTCGCGATTGCGACGATGCGCGACGACAGGCGCGGGTACGCCGGCGGCGCTTCCGCCTTCGGCGATCCACTTCAGTTGCAGCAACAGATCGTGCGCGGTCTGAAATCTCGCGTCAGGATCTTTCGCGAGGCACGTGCGCACGAGGTAATCGAGCGCCGGCGGCGCGAGCGGCTGAACCTGACTGACCGGCGGTGGGTCGTCCTTGAGGATCGCTCCAAGCAGACTTGCCTGACTCTTGCCGCCAAACGCCTTCTTGCCTGTGAACAGCTCGTACAGCATCGCGCCGAACGCAAAGATGTCGGAGCGCGCGTCGGCTTCGTCGCCCTCGATCTGTTCCGGCGCCATGTACTGGAACGTTCCGAGGATCGTGCCTTGCGCCGTGAGCGGAGGCGCGCCGTCTCCGAGTTTGATCGATGTGGCAAGCGCAGTTGGTGCGGCGCCCGAGAGCATGGCGGAGGGCCCGACCTTTGCCAACCCGAAGTCGAGCAGCTTCGAGCCCGCCTTTGTCAGCATCACGTTGCCCGGCTTCAGATCGCGATGGACGATGCCCTGCTTGTGCGCCTTGTCGAGCGCGCCGGCGATTTCGATCGCGATCTTCAGCGCCTCGGCGAGCGGCGGCGCGCCTTTGGCCAGCCGGGCGGCCAACGTCTCGCCGTCGAGAAACTCCATCACGAGAAACTCTGTGCCTTCATGCTTGCCAACGTCATAAAGCGTGCAGATGTTGGGATGATTCAGCGACGAGATGCTCTTCGCTTCGCGGTCGAACCGCTCGCGAAACTGCGCATCGAAGGCGAGCATCTGCGGCAGCACCTTGATGGCGACGGTGCGTTCGAGCCGGGTGTCACGGGCCTTGTACACCTCGCCCATGCCCCCGGCACCGATAGCGGAGAGAATCTCGTACGGACCAAGCTTCGTGCCGGCGGGGAGCATCGCGAGATTCTATGGCGAAACCGTGAACGTCCCGACAGTTACTCCCTCGAGCGCCAGCGACACCAGCGCCGGCACATCGAGCGCTTGTTCGGCTTCTTCAGCCAGCCTCATCGGCGTCCGTGTCGACGGCAGCTCCGGCGTAAACAGCGCGCAGCAATCCTGGTCTTCGAGGATCGACGTCTCGTAGGTGCCGATCTCGCGCGCTTCGGCCGTGATCTCCTCCTTATCGCAGCTGATCAGCGGCCTCAGGACCGGCATCGTCGCCACTTGATCGACGGCGGCGATGTTCTCGAGCGTCTGCGATGCGACTTGTCCGACGACGTCGCCGGTCACGAGCGCGAGGGCGTTGTTTCTGCGCGCGATCTCTTCCGCGATGCGGACCATGAAACGGCGGTAGATCACCACGCGCAGCGGGGGCGGCACCGCGAGCACGATCTGCTGCTGCACGGCGCCGAACGGCACGAGAAAGAGTTTCGACTTGAGCTGCCGTCTCGCCAGAATGCCCGCCAGCTCGCGCACTTTTTCCTGCGATGCGATAGACAGGATCGGGTACGCATGAAAGTGAACGAACAGCACAGTGCAGCCGCGCCGCATCAACCGCCACGCGGCGACCGGCGAATCGATGCCGCCGCTCAGCAGGCACAGCACTTTGCCGCCCGTGCCGAGCGGCAATCCGCCGGCGCCCGGTTCGCGGTCCGCATAGACCAGCGCGTGCTCGCCCAACGCCTCGACCCACAGCGTGAGCTCGGGCTTCGAGAGATTCACCGTCCAGCTTTTTTCAGCGATCACGCGTTCCCCGAGCGTCCGCTCGACGGCGGGCGACTCGATGGGAAATTGCTTGTTCACGCGGCGAACCTTCACGCGAAAACTTTTCGGCGAGCGGCCCTCGAGCATCGGCCGCATCGCGTCCCAGATCTCGCCGATCGCGCTCGTCGCTTCCGCTCCGGGTTGGAAGGCGACCTCGGTCGCGCAGGCAAAGTTGGCGATGCCCGGCAGCCCGGTAAGTCGCGAGCGCACCTCAGGCCAATGCGAGTTCTCGCCGAGCCGCGCTTCAATGCGGCCTTGCACATGTCGCACATGCGATACGCCAAGGCCGATGAGCAACAGGCGAATCGACCGCACAAGCTGATTGACGAACCATGACCGGTTCTTTCCCTTGAGCGAGAGCTCGAGAAAGTGGATGACGAGCGTGTGTTTCATACGTGCGCTGCGGCAGCGACGCCGCTTCGAACGGCGCCTTCAATCGTGGCCGGGAGGCCCGTATCGGTCCAATCGCCGGCAAGCAGAAACCCCTGAAGCGGCGTGACGGCGCCTGGCCGGGGCGGCGAGTTCGGCGCGAGTGAGAATCCCGCCCGGGGCTCGCGTACCACAAGCGCGCGTGTGAGCGTCGCGCGCGCCGACGCCGGCAGCACGCGGCGCACATCCGCGTGCGCCCGTTCGACCAGGTCGTCGTTCTCGAGGCGCAGCAGATCGACGGCGCCGCTCGATACCGCGGACAAATGCCCGCCGCTGCCGGTGATTTTTTCGCGATCGAACAGCCACTGCGTGGTGCCGTCCACGACGCCGAGAAACGAGTGCCGCCGGTCCATGACGCTTCGATCAAACCACATGTTGACGGTGACAATCGGCGTCGAGCGCATGCCGGCCGCGTTACGCGACACCTCGCTCAACGCGGACGGAGCGTTCTCTTCCCAAAGCCCGGCAAACGCATGCCACGGCACCGCGCTGATCACGGTGGCGGCCCGCACGATGGTGTCGCCCACCTTGACCGACGTGATCCTGCCGCCGCTCATCGCGATTCGCGCCGGGCGCCGCAGCATCACCGCGCCCCCGCGAGCCTCCAGATAATCCACGGCCGGCATCGCCATCAACTCGTCGAGCGGAACGCGCGGCAGAGCCACGGCCGCCGCGCCAGGGTCGGGTCCGAACATCTCCGCCAATACCCGCACAAACGGGCGCGCAGCCGCGTCGTCCGGACTCTGATTGAGCGCCGCGTACGCGAGCGGATTCCACAACCACTTCTTCATCGAGACCGGCTGGCGGCGCTGATCGAGCCATTCGGTCACTGTCAACGACGGATCGACGCCCGCGGCCACTTCGTCGGCACGAAGTCGGCGCGAATCCTGCAGGAACGACTTCATGTGCCTGGCTGAGAGCCGATCGGCCGCCGGGACAGCGCTCCAGGTGAGCAGGCCAAATATCAGATGCCACGGCGACGGCAGCTCCGGGCAATGCAGATGAAAACTGCGGCCGTCGAGCCCGCCGGCCATCGTGAGCTGTAGCGACCGCTCGAGCGGCGCGCGATCGGCGGCCCCAAGCTCGTTCAGCAGCTCGTACGTCGAGCGATAGCAGCCGAACAGCACATGCTGGCCGTTATCGACTCGCTCGCCGCTCTCGCGATCAACGAACGACGTCGCCCGGCCGCCAAGACGCGGAGCCTGCTCCACGACCACGACCTTCGCGCCGCGTCCCGCAAGCCGGACCGCCGCGGCCAGGCCCGCGCAACCGGCGCCGATGACTACGACGTCTGCCTGGACTAGGTCTGCCATCTATTGCGATCGGCCAACAGTCGTGTCCCAGAGCACGCCGGCCGCAATTCGTGCCTGCGTCACCCGGCGCAGCCGGATCACCCGCGAAAACACGTCGAACGCATCCGCCTCAATGCGGCGCAGCGTCTCTTCATAGATCGCGCGCATGATCTCGGCGGCAAGCACCGCGCGCCGCTCAGCTTCGGGTAACTCGCGCGACGCCTTTGCGAAATAGGCGTGCGCCCGATTGGCCTGAAATTCGAGAAGGGCACGCACTGCCGGCGACGTCACGCCCGCGCCGGCGCCGGCGCACTCGCGCGCGATGTCACCTTCGGTGACGCCGAATCGAGCCATGTCTTCCGCCGGCAGATAGAGACGCTTCTGCGCATAGTCCACACCGACGTCGCGCAGGATGTTCGTCAACTGCAACGCCACGCCGAGGTCGCGCGCGTACTCGCGCACCACCGGGTCGCGATATCCAAAAATCTCCGCGCAGATCAAGCCGACCGACGACGCCACGCGAAGGCAGTACGGCTCGAGATCCGCAAACGTCTGAAAGCGTTGCGGCGTGACGTCCATCCCGACACCGTCGATGAGCGCATCGAACTGCGCGCGCGGCAGTGTGAACGGCGACGCCAGAGTCTGGAGCGCAATCCCCTGCTTCGTGAGCGGCGAGCCGCCAAAGACGCGGTCGACCTCGCGCCGCCACTCTTCCAGCGCGGCCCGGGCCTTCAACGGATCGCTCTCGAGATCCACGGCGTCGTCGACCGCGCGGCAAAAGTCCCACACGGCGACAATGACCTCGCGCTTCGCTTTTGGGAGAACCAGAAACGAATAGTAGAAGCTCGTCTTCCTGGTCATTTATCGGCCGTCCGCCAAGCGAGCATTCTGCATCCGATCAGCGCGAAATCCGCTGGGCCAAGAACCGGACGCCGGGCGGTATCGAAGTTGACCGATTCGAGCCGTTCGAGGATGCGCATACCGCCGAGCCACGTGGCTCGGAGTTCCAGGGCCAGGCGGCCGCTCACCGCGTCGGCAACGCCGCGGCCGTCAACAAACAATGCGCGCGTCCGTCGGCCGGCTTCGGCCCGCGCCGCCGGGCCGAACTGATCGGACAGTTCTTTGGGCAAATAGTCCCGGCCTTTCCGCCGATCGACCTCAACGTCCTGCCAGAAGTTCGCAAGCTGCAATGCCGTGCAGACAGCGTCCGATTTCACCGCCGTCCGGGCGTCACCGCAGCCCGCAACACCCAGCACGAGCCGCCCGATCGGATGGGCGGAACGCCGGCAGTAGTCGAGCAGCTCCGCCCAGGTCGCGTAACTTTTTGTGGTGACGTCCTGCTTGAACGCCGAGATGAGATCGTGAAACAGCTGCGGATCGAGCCGGCACTCGTCGATCGTGCTCTTGAGGGCGACAAACACCGGATGGTCGCCCGGGCCGTCGAGCCTCGCCTCCCAATCGTCCAGCCGACGAAGGCGCTCCGCATCGTCGAGGTTGCCTTCGTCGGCAAAGTCATCCGCGGTGCGCGCGAACGCGTAGATCGCCGCGACGTGCGGGCGCATCGGCGCCGGCAGCAGCCACGACGCGACCGGAAAGTTTTCGTAGTGCGATCGGGCCAGGCGCACACAGACCGCGTAGCCCTCGGCGATTGTCGGCGTTCCGCCGGGGGTTGTCACCACTCCGCTTCAAACACGCCGGCGCGATGGTTGACGACGCGCGCGATCACGAACAGAAGGTCTGACAGCCGGTTGATGTACGTGATCTGAATCGGATCCGGTTGTTCGAGAGCGACGATACGTCGTTCGGCCCGTCGCGTGATCGTGCGCGCCAGATGAAGCGCGGCGCCGGCGGCCGTGCCGCCCGGGAGAATGAAGCGTCGCAACGCCGGCAGCGACGCCTGACCCTCGTCGATCCAGGCCTCGAGACGCTCGATGTCGGCCTCGCCGAGCAGCATTTTCGATTCCTGGGCTCCGGGGCGCGCGCGCGCGTCGGCGAGGCTCGCGCCGAGCGCGAACAGATCGCGTTGAATGCGATCGAGGGTTTGGTCGATGTCCGACGGCAGGCCGAGGGCTCGTGCGACGCCGATCGCGGCGTTCGCTTCGTCGACGTCGCCATAGGCGTCCACACGCCGGTCCGCTTTCGAAACGCGCGCGCCGCCCAAGAGCGACGTCTGGCCCGCGTCTCCGGTCTTTGTGTAGATCTTCACGCCACGATTATAGTGAACGGGCGCGTGACACGAAGAACGCCCCAATCGAAATCCCGGCTTCCGGATTCCGCCGCCAGGCAATGGTTTCGGCAACGCCTGCTCAGCTGGTACCGCAAGCATGGGCGCGATCTTCCCTGGCGGAACACCGACGATCCGTACCACATCCTCGTCTCCGAAGTGATGCTCCAGCAGACGCAGGTCGACCGCGTGCTGCCGAAGTACCACGAGTGGCTCGGCCTGTATCCGTCATTCGAAGCCCTCGCCGCCGCCGACGAATCGGCGGTCGTCAAGACGTGGTACCCGCTCGGCTACAACATCCGCCCGCGGCGCCTGCAGAGCATCGCCCGCGAGTCGATGGCCAAGTATGGCGGCGAGCTCCCGAGCGATGAAGCGACGCTGCTTTCTTTCAAGGGCATCGGTCCTTACACGGCCGGCGCCGTGATGAGCTTCGCGTTTCGGAAGCGCGCCGCGATTCTCGACACCAACGTCGCGCGGGTGCTGTTCCGCGTGTTCATCGCGCGCGGCGATCATCGCGGCCACACGATGGACAGGCGGTTGTGGGCGCTGTCGCGAGCGGTGCTGCCGCACAAGCACGTCTTTGATTTCAACCAGGGGCTTATGGATCTCGGCGCCACGATCTGCGTCGCGCGCAAACCGCGCTGCCCGGTCTGTCCGATGAAAGGAAAATGCCGTGACTATCGTCGTGCTCGCCGGCGTCATTGAGCAGGACGGCGCGTTTCTTCTGACGCGCCGGCTCAAGGGCTCGCACCTGGCCGGCACCTGGGAGTTTCCCGGTGGAAAGCGCGAGCCGGGCGAGTCACACGAGGCGTGTCTTCGCCGCGAGCTCGAGGAAGAACTCGGCGTTAGCGCAGAGGTCGGCGGCGAGATCCTGACGATCACCCACGCCTACGCCGAAAGAACTGTAGAGCTGCATTTTCGGCGCTGCACGATTACGGGCGCGCCGAGGGCGTTGCTCGGCCAGCAGATACGATGGGTGCCGCGTGAGGAATTGCACACGCTGGAGTTCCCGGAAGCCGATCGTGAGCTGATCGAACAGCTACGAAGCGGCAGCGCCTAGAACGGCCTGCCGGCCGCCGACTTCGACGCGCGTTCCCATTTCAGCATGCTCGCGTTTGACGTAGCCCAGCGCCACGGCGCAATTTGATTTCGGGGCGAACGCCGCGCTTGTGATTGTTCCGACCGCGGTTCCGCCGGCATCGATGGGCGTTCCGCGCTCAGGAACTGGCGCTCCTGGCTCAAGTGTGAGCTTCATCAATCTCTTCGCAACTTTGCCGCCGCCGCGATGCAGCACGCGAATGATGACTTCCTGGCCGACGTAGCAGCCTTTTGACTGGCTGATCGCGCGATCGAGCAAGCCGGCCTCGAGCGGGATGGTTTCTTCGTTCATGTCGACGCCCCACTTGGCGGCGCCTGCTTCGATGCGCCGCAGTTCAAGCGCTGCCGCTGGGAGTTCAGGCGCGCCTTGCGGCGGGGGTTCATCGACGACGTCATGGGTGTTCAATCGCTCGTCGATGAGGGTTAGTTGCGACGTCGATGCGGATACGTCGGCGATCTGAACGTCTTCCGAAAACACGAGCGAGTCGAGCCGCGCGGCAAGCGCCGCGGCCAATTCGGCGGGCACGGACACGATCACATCGTCCTCGCGGCGGAATACGCGCATGTCGGTGATCATCCGGCCCTGCGGCGTGAGGTACACCGCATCGCAGGCGCCGCCAACCGGGAGCGCTTCGACATCATTACTGACGAGCGCCTGAAGAAATGGCAGCGCGTCGCGGCCGGTGAGGCGCAGGCGGCCGCGGTCCGCGCGCCGCCAGTAGCCCCCAGAGACAAGAGGAGCCGGGCCCGAAGTATGCTGATGGGGTTCCATGGAGCGAGTGTTCCGTCATCTTATCGTCGTCATTCTCTTCGTCATAACGCCCACCTCCGCCAGGGCTACAGCGGGCCCGCCGCGGGACACGCAGCTGGCGGCGCTGTCCGAGCCCGCAGTGTTTTCTATTTCGCTCCGCGGCCAGCCGATCGGCCAGGAGACGGTCACCGTTGAGCGGACCGACGTCGGCTGGCGTATTTCATCGACCGGCGGCCAATCATTCCCTGTCGCGCTGACGATCGATAAGTTTGAAGCGGTTTATTCGCGGACCTGGCATCCCCTCGCTCTCGAGATCGAGGCGCGGGCCGGCGACCAGCTGTTTTCGATGCGGAGCACGTTCACCGCGACTTCGGCCGCGAGCGACGTCATGCAGGGCGGACAGCAGAACCTCGTCACGCATCAGATCTCTCAAGGCAGCATCGTCCTCCCCAATAATTTCTTCGGGGCGTACGAAGCGCTGGCTGCGCGGCTGGGCGCGCTGCAGGTGGGCGCGTCTTTTCCGGTGTACGTGGCGCCGATGGCCGAGGTCGTTGGCACCGTGACGTCGATGACGCCGCAGCGGATTCAAACGACGGACAAGTTGATCGAGCTGCGCCACTATTCGGTCTCGATCCGAAACCCGTCCGGAGCCGTCACCGTCGAAGTGGGCATCGACGACGCGAACAGGCTCGCGCGCGTCGCGATACCTGGCGCGGGCATCCTCGTGCTTCGCTCGGATTTGTCAGGCGTGATGAAGCGCGACGTCACATACAAGAACGATCGCGATCAACAGGTCTTCATCAATTCACTCGGTTTCGCGATCGCCGCGACGGCCACGCCGCCGGCGGACGTACGGGCGCGCATGCCGGCGGTCGTTCTGATCGCCGGCTCGGGTGCGGCTGACCGCGACGAAACGGTTGCCGGCATCCCGATGTTCGGCCAGCTCTCGGGCGAGCTCTCTACTGCAGGCTACTTCGTCGTGCGATACGACAAACGCGGCGTCGGGCAGAGCGGAGGACGCGCGGAATCCGCCGCGCTCGAGGACTACGCCGATGACGCGGTGAAAGTCGTCGAGTGGCTCGCGAAACGGAAAGACATCGATCCGAAGCGCATCGCGCTGGTCGGCCATTCCGAAGGCGGGTTCATCGCGATGCTGGCGGCGGCTCGCGCCGGCGGCAAGGTCGCGGCCGTGGCGCTGGTCTCGTCGCCGGGCACCACGGGGCGCGAGCTCGTCATCGCCCAGCAGCAGCATGCGCTCGATCTCTCGAATGACAGCGCGGACGTCAAAGCCGCGAAAATTCAGCTGCAGCAGCGCATTCTGCGCGCGGTCGTGAGCGGCACCGGCTGGGAAGGCATCCCGCCGCAAATGCAGAAACAGGCGGACACGCTGTGGTTCAAAAGCCTGATTGAGTTCGATCCGGCCGCGGCCATGAAGAAGATGAAGCAGCCCGTGCTGATCGTGCACGGCGCCAGGGACGCGGTCGTTGCGGCCTCGAACGCCGACAAGCTCGAAGCCCTCGCCGCCGGACGGAAAAACAAGTCCGCGCCGTTGACGAAGAAGTTCGTGCTGCCCGGGGTCAATCACCTGCTCGTGCCGGCCACGACCGGCGAAGTTTCGGAATATGCATCGCTGCCCGCTCGCACGATTTCGCCCGACGTGGCGAAGTCGATCGCCAACTGGCTCGGCGTCGTGATGATGGAAAATGTCGCGCGCGGCCGCGCGGCCAAATAGGGGCGGCAATGATTCTTGGGGTTCCGAAAGAAACGTTTGCGGGCGAGAGACGTGTGGCCATTGCGCCGCAATCGTTAGCGGCGTTCATCAAGGGCGGCATCGATGTCGTTGTCGAAAGCGGAGCCGGCGCCGCCGCCGGTTTTCCCGACTCGGCGTACCTCGAGCAGCAGGCGCGGATCGGCACGGCCGCTGACGTGTACGCCGCGGACATCCTCGCGTGCGTGCGTGTCTCGACAGCCGCGCCGTACACGACAGACCAGGTTGTCATCGGGTTCTCCGACCCGCTCGGCAACAAGGAACTCACGCAGTCGGTCGCGGCCAAAGGCGCCATCCTCTTTTCAATGGAAATGGTGCCCCGCATCACGCGCGCGCAAAGCATGGATGCGCTCTCGTCGATGGCCACGATCGCGGGCTATAAAGCCGTGTTGCTCGCCGCCGGCGCGCTGCCCCGCATGTTTCCGATGATGATGACCGCCGCCGGCACGCTGACTGCGGCGCGGGCGTTCGTGATCGGCGCCGGCGTCGCGGGCCTCCAGGCCATCGCCACGGCGAAGCGGCTCGGCGCCCGGGTGGAAGCCTATGACGTCCGTCCGGCGGTGAAGGAACAGATTCAAAGTCTCGGCGCGCGGTTCGTCGAGCTGCCGATCGAGGCCCTGCGAGCCGATGACGCAGAGGACGCAGGCGGCTACGCGAAAGCCCAGGACGAAACGTTCTACCGGCGCCAGCGGGAGCTGATGGCCAAGACATTGGCGGCGACCGATGTCGTGATCACCACCGCGGCGATTCCAGGGAAGAAATCGCCGCTTCTGATCACCGCGGACGCCGTCAAGGGAATGCCGCCCGGATCGGTGATCGTCGATCTCGCGGCCGAACGCGGCGGCAACTGCGAGCTCACCCGCGCCAACGAGACCATTGTCGCGCACGGCGTCACGATCATGGGACCCACCAATTTGCCTGCGGAGATTCCGTACCACGCGAGCCAGATGTATTCGCGCAACGTGCTGACGCTCGTTCAGCATCTCGCGCCGAGAACGCAAGGCGGCGACGGCAAGCTCAGCGGGCCGGCGACGCTCGCGTTCAATATGGAAGACGAGATCACACGCGATACGATGATGACGCGCGGCGGCGAGATTGTTCACGCGCGCGCGAAGTAGTTTCAATACAGTAGTTTCAAGGACGTAGGGTTTTTGGGGAGATTAGCGTGCCCGGTTGGATCTTGAAGAGTTCGGACCCTGAAATGACGCTTCGACTGCCGGCGAGCAGCATCCGCACGATCGGCCGCTCGGCGCGCGCCGAATTCATCGTGGAAGCCGCTCTCGTGTCGCGCCTGCACTGCCGCCTGACTTCCGACGAGGCCGGCACGCTGCTCGTCGAAGACCTCGACAGCACGAACGGCATCTTCGTCAACGGCGCGAAGACCGACCAGGCCTACCTCATCGCTGGCGACATTCTTTCTGTCGGCCGCGTGGACTTTTCAGTCGAATCCGCGTAAGCGCGTCGACGGCTAGGTGTTCCGGCGCTTGTGCCCGTACATGGCCGTGTCGGCCACACGGATGACTTCGTCGAGCGACTCGGCCGAGTTGAATGCCGCAAAGCCCATCGAGACTGACACGGTCATCGTGCCCGCGCCGCCGGGCAGGTTGATATCGCGAAGCAGATCGTTCACTCCCGAGAGCCGCTTCCGCGCGTCCAATTCGGACACACCCAGCAAGAGCACCAGAAACTCGTCGCCGCCCCACCTGAACAGCAGATCGTCCGCGCGAATGTGGCTGCGGAGCGCGGTCGCGCACGCGCGAATCGCCGTGTCACCTGAGGCGTG
The DNA here is from genome assembly GCA_046598935.1 of Vicinamibacterales bacterium. GTDB lineage: Bacteria > Acidobacteriota > Vicinamibacteria > Vicinamibacterales > SCN-69-37 > SCUN01. The sequence goes on from JBKJHW010000052.1 coordinate 12,301, forward strand.
GCCGAACTGGTCGTTGATCGACTTCAGGTTGTCGATGTCGGCGAACACAGCGGTGCCGCTGAGATCGCGATCGAGCACCTGATAAAAGGCATGGCGGTTGAACGCCGACGTGAGGTGATCCTGTTGCGCCACGCCGGCCAGCCGGTCGCGCGCCTGTTCGAGATCGGAGTGCACTTCGCCGCTGGTCAGCATCACCACGCCGAACCCGAGCATCGTCAGCATCAATATGTCGTAGAACGGCGAGAACGCCAGAAAAGCGGGCTCATGTTCGATCCAGCCCTTGGACGCCGCCGCGAAGATCGGCGCGTACGCGGCGTAAGCGGCCGCGAGAATCGCGAGCCCGAACTTCATCACGCGCAGCCCGGCGCGGCCGCGCGCGCTCGGCCGCGCGCCGTAAAGCTGCCGCCATCCGCAGAAAAACAGATACGAGTAAATCAGCGCATGGAAAGGATAGAAGACGTTGAACTCCCACTTGCCGAAGACCGGCAACGCGAGCGCAGGCACAGCCAGCACCAGGGCCGTCCATCCATCTTTCCTGCCGATCGCCACACCAGTGGCGTACTCCCGGCAGCCGGCAAACATGAGATACGCGAACCCGTACTCGAAGAACAGATAGAGCGGCTGAACGAAGTGCGCGACGTGCCTCACTTGAAACGAGACGAGCAGCATCATCAGCGCGAAGAACAGCATGATCCATGCCGCGGTCCACACCACGAGCGGCGAGCGCGGCGCCGTACGCAACAGCGCAATGCACATGCACGCGATCATCATCACCGCGGCCGCCTGAAGCACAAGGCCGACGATACTGGGGTCCGAAAACACGCTGGTCATCGAAGAAAGGGATTCGTCGCTCGTTCGACGCCGATCGTCGTGTCGGGCCCGTGTCCCGAGTGCACGATAGTCGCCTCCGGATAAACAAGCAACTGCTGACGGATTGACGCGAGCAGCACGTCAAGGTCGCCGCCGGGAAGATCTGTCCGCCCGATCGAGCCGGCGAACAGCGTGTCGCCCACGAACAATTCGCGCGCATCGGCGGCCGCGTCCCCGCGCCCGATCGCCAGACAGACGCCCCCAGGGCAATGCCCCGGCGTGTGACGAACGTCGACGACGTACCGGCCAAAGGTCAGACGCTGGCCCGGCTCGTAGAAATGATCAATCGGCGGTTGCGGCTCGATCGTCAGTCCGAACATCCTGCCCTGCTGAACGACGCCGTTATACAGAAAGAGATCGTCTTTGTGGAGCCACACCGGCACGTCAAACTCGCGCTTGACGCGTGCGACACCGGAGATGTGATCAAGATGCGCGTGCGTCAGCAGAATACTTCTGACTTTTGCCTTCCGCCTTCTGACTTCCTCAATGATTTCGCCAACGCCGTCGCCCGGATCGATCACGATCGCCTCGCCCGTCTCTTCGCAAGAAACGACAAAGCCGTTCTCGAAAAATGGCGGCGCGGCTGCGCTCTGGATGTTCATGGCCGGTAGAATCCTTTCATGAATCGGCGGTCGATTGAGCGCGCGGCGGAGCGGCTGCGTCCTTTTATTACGCGGACGCCGCTCGTGCCGTCGCCGTGGCTGACGGAACAGTCAGGTGCGCGCGTCTGGCTCAAGCTCGAGACGGCGCAGGTGACAGGGTCCTTCAAGGCCAGAGGCGCAATGCATGCGCTGCTCGCACTCAAGGACCGTTCGCCGGAGGTCGACCTGGTGGTCGCCGCGTCGGCCGGAAACCACGGCCGGGCGCTCGCGTGGGCCGGCCGGCAGCTCGGAATTCGCGTCCGCGCCTACGCGCCGGCTTTCGCCGCCGCCCAGAAGCGCGCCAACATCCGCGCGCTCGGCGCGGAGCTGATCGAGACACCGACATACGAAGAAGCTGAAGCCCGTGCAACCGACGATGCCCGGCGCGCCGGCGTGCCGTACATTTCTCCGTACAACAACGACGACGTGATCGCCGGCCAGGGCACGGTCGCGCTCGAGATGTGCGAAGACGCGCCGGAAATCGATACGTTTGTCATCGCGGTCGGCGGCGGCGGTCTCATCAGCGGCTGCGCGATCGTGGCGAAGGATCGCGCGACGCCGATCGGCGTGCTCGGCGCCGAAGTCGAGGCCTCGCCGGTGTTCACGGCATCGCTGGCTGCCGGCGAGATCACGACAGTCACCGTGCGGCCAACGCTGGCGGATGCCCTCGCCGGAAATCTGGAAGCCGGCAGCCGGACGTTCGCGCTGGTTCGCCATCTCGTTGACGGCATGGCGCTCGTGGCCGAAGCCTCGATCGAGACAGCGATGCGCGGGCTGAAGGAGCATCACGATCTGGTCACCGAAGGCGCGGGGGCCGTTGCGACAGCAGCGGTCCTGCAGGGGATCGGCCTCGGAGGACGAAGCGCCGGCGTGATTGTGTGCGGGCAGAACGTCGACGCTGACGCGTTCGCGCGAATCACGACTAGCGCCTCCCTTCCAGGGCGGGCAGGCGCGTTCGGTCGATGAGCGTCGGCAACATCCCGGGCCTGCTTCGCCGAAATCCTGATCTCAAGTTTCTGTGGTGGGGGCAGATCGTCAGCCAGCTGGGCGACTGGTTCAACGCCATCGCCCTCTACTCTCTGTTGTACGAATTGACCGGCTCTGCGACTGCCGTTGCGGTGTTGATGGTGCTGCAGTTCCTGCCGGCGGCAATCATCACGCCATTGGCCGGGGTCGTCGCCGATCGGTTCGACCGGCGAAAAATCATGATCGCGGCCGACATTGTCCGCGGCGTGGTCATTCTCGGCCTGTTGTTCGTCAGAACGCCGGGCACGGTATGGATTGCGTACGCCGTCATCGCAATCGCCGTCAGCGCCACGGGGTTTTTCGAGCCGGCGAAGTCGTCCACGCTCCCGTCGATTGTCGCGCGCGAGGATCTGGTGACGGCAAACGCGTTGTCGACCGGCACGTGGTCGGTGATGCTCGCGGTTGGCGCGTCGATCGGCGGGCTCGTCTCAGCGGCGTTCGGCCGCGACACCACCTTCGTGCTCAATGCGGCGTCGTTCTTCATTTCCGCCGCGTTGGTTGCCAGGATCCGCGTCCCGCTCCGCCTCGAGGCCCAGGCACGCGCCGGCGTCGCGCCGTTCGTCGACGGATTCCGCTATCTCCGTGACCACCGCGACGTGGCCTCGTTCGCGGTGATCAAAGCAGGGTGGGCGACGGTCGGGGGCGCGCTGTTGATCCTCACTGTGTTCGGTCAGCGGGTGTTCCCGATCAACGGCAGCGCTGACGCCGGCACCGGTGTGCTCTACGCGGCGCGCGGCATCGGCGCGCTCGCGGGCTCGTGGTTCGTCACGCATCTGGCGATGGGCTCAGTGGACAGGCTCACGCGGCTCATCGCGCCGTCGTTCTTTCTTGCCGGCGCGTTCTACGCGCTGGTGGGCGTGGCGCCATCCATCTGGGCTGCCGCCGTCTTCGTCGTCGCCGCGCACATCTGCGGATCGACGCTGTGGGTCGCGAGCAACGTGTTGTTGCAGTTGAACGTGCGCGAGCAATTCCGTGGTCGTGTGTTCGCCGCCGAGCTGGGATTGATGACACTGGTTCAGGCCGCAGCGTCCTACATCACCGCCCGGCTGCTGGACGGCTACAACCTCGATCCGCGCACGCTGGCGATCGCGTGCGGGCTTGTCCTCTGGATCCCCGGAATTGCATGGCTTCTGAAGAGCACTACCATGAAGGGGAATGAAGGGCAGTGAAGCCAGACTTTCAAAGAGCTTTTTCAACAACAGAACTTCATTGCCCTTCACTGCCCTTCATGGTGAAAGCTCTTAGCCTTTAGCTGTTCGAGCTGGGCGGATTTCGATTTTGCTTGGCAGGCTGCGCGTCGGGTGGCGCAGCAGATCCATCACGACTTCGGCGACGTCGTCGCCGGTCAGCTTCCAGCTGTCGTCGGCTTTCTCTGACGGCCCGTTGAACTCTGTCGCCACGGACCCGGGCATGACGCAGCTCACCCGGATGTTGTCGTTGCGCAACTCGAGCATCAGCGACTCGCTGAACGCCACGAGCCCCGCTTTCGACGCGCAGTAGGCCGCGCCATCGGCGAAGTAGTTTCTGCCGGCGAGACTCGCGATATTAATAATCCAGCCGCCGCCGGCGCGCTTGAGGTGCGGAATCGCCGAGCGCGTGGCGAAGAACGGGCCGGTCAGATTCGTGTCGATCACCTGCCGCCACTGATCGTCGGACATGTTTTCGACGTCGGTGAAGACACCGACGCCCGCGTTGTTGATGAGCGTATCGAGACCGCCCTGCGCCGCAGCTGCCTCGTCGATCGCCGCCTCGATGCCGTAGCGATCGCGCACATCGGCGGCGACGCCGCGGACGATTGCGCCCGGCGCGGCTGACTTGAGGAGCGCGGTCACCGCCGCGCTCACCCGCATTTGATCCCGGCCGGTGATCGTTACGCTCCCGCCGGCGGCCGCCATCGCTTCTGCGATCGCGAACCCGATGCCTTTCGAACCGCCTGTAATCAGCGCGCGCATAATCACCTCTGCTACGATTCTGACGGATGTCCGCCGTTTCGGTCGTTTCTGTTATTGGCGCCGGTGATATCGGCGCGGCCACCGCCTACGCGCTCGCACGCCGGTCGCGCGTGCGCGACGTTCGCCTGGTCGACACGGCCGCCAACGTCGCCGCCGGCAAAGCGCTCGACATGCGCCAGACCGGGCCGATCGAGCACTTTGACACGCCCATCACGGCGCGCGGCGATGTGCTGGATGCGGTCGGCGCTGATGTGATCGTGGTGGCTGACGCCTTCGCCGATGGCGAATGGGTGGGTGAGCGCGGCTTGGCCATGGTCAAGCAGCTCGTGCGCGCCGGCTCGACAGCGCCGTTGGTTTTCGCCGGCCCCGGGCAAGTTTGGTTAATGGAAGCCGCCGTGCGCGAAGCCGGCGTTCTGCCCAATCGCATCGTCGGATCGGCTTCCGCAGCGGTTCACAGCGGCGTGCGTGCGCTGGCGGCGCTCGAGTTGAATGGCACCGGCGTGGATGTTTCGATCGCGCTGGTCGGCCGCGCGCCGGGATTCACGATCGGCTGGACATCCGCGACCTTCGGCGGCTCGCTGCTGGCCGGCCAGATCGCGCCGCATCGCATGATCGCGATTTCAGAAATGCTCAAGAAAATCTGGCCGCCGAAGCCCCAGGCGATCGGGGCAGCGACGGCTCAGATTGTTGAAGGCTTGCTCGCCGGATCGCGCCGGCATCTTTACGCGACGACTGTTCTCGAAGGCGAGTACGGCGAGCGCGGCGTAGCCGCGATGCTGCCTCTGGAACTTGGCGATAGAAGAGTGATTCGAAGAATTGAGCCGTCGCTATCGAGTCAAGAGCGCGTGGAATTATTGAACGGGCTATCGCGGAAGAGCTAGAGAGGGTCAGTCCCGCTTTCGCGGCAGGGACTGACCCTTTAGACTTCGGCCGGCCGATGGAGCGTGAGGCCGCCGGCGAATTCCTGCAACCGCTCACGAAGGAATGTCCGCCCGCGGTGCAGCCGCGATTTGAGCGTCTGCGTTTTGACCTGCAGCACTTCGCTCGCTTCTTCGGTCGACATCCCCTGCAGGTCACGCAGTACCACCGGCACGCGGTACACGTCCGGCATCTCGCGCAGCGCGGCGATCACCTTCTCGCGCAGCTCGCGGCGCATCACGGTCTCGTCGCCCATGTAGGTGAAGTCCGCCGGCTCGAGAAATGCCGGCACGCGCGCGTCGTCGAAGTCGCCGTTGCGGTTTGATGTCGCGGCGAGGTCGCCGATGAGAAGCTCGTTCGGCCGGCTGAATTTGCCGTTTCGGAGGCGGGACATCGCCGTGTTGAACGTGATCCGGTAGATCCAGGAAGAGAGTGCTGAATCGCCGCGGAACAGCGAGATCTTGCGAACGACTTTGAGCAGGACGTCCTGCGCCACTTCCTCCGCGTCTTCCCAGTTCTTCATGTACTTGAACGCCTGCTGATTGATCATCGGCCCGAAATCCGCCGCCAATTCCTCAACCGCCGCGGTGTCGCCCTTCAATAGCCGGGCCGCAAGTTCCAGATCCCGTTCCCGTTCCCGCGTCTGCATTTCGTGCCTCCGTTCACCAGAACCCGGAGGTTGGGTAACTTATTCCCTCATCGTCAGAAATAGGGGTCGGGAGTTATTTCGAAATAACTCCCGACCCCTATTTTTATCTGATGAAAGCAGACTCAAAGGTGTCGCGAAGGGTCGGGAGGACGGAGGGCGGCATCGGGAACGAGGCCGGGTTCGCGGTCGCGAAAACCAGGCCGGCGTTGATAGCCTGCTGGCGAGTCCACGCGTTGCGCATGCCGCCGGCGCGAGCGGCACCGATCGCGTTCTTCTCGACCGTGCTCAGAACTGACACGAGCAGCGCCGGATTCATCAGGAATCGCAGCTCGGGACGAACGGAGCTGTTCACCTTCAAATGGTGATATCCGAACGCATGGCCGATCTCGTGGGAGATCGCCACTGACCCACCCGGCGTCGTCGCCGTCGGCGCGCCGTTGAGATTCACAGTCGATCGGCCCGGACCGTACGGCAGCGGACCGTAGAACGCGCAGGCGATCACGCCGGGCTGCGGGCAAACGGTGTTGTCGACGCGAACAACCACTGTGTTGAGCGGAACGCTCAAGAGCGGAACGCCGGTCCAACGAGTCGCGGTCGTCGTGACGTTGACCGCGATGTGATTCCCGGTCGCCGACAGATAGTCGGTCACGAACACGCGCGCGGCGTCGAGCGACAGTGTGCCGGCCTCGTCGGTGACGATGACGTTGATCGTCGAACCGTCGGCCCACATCGCAATCGGCAGATTGCCGGGCGGCTGAAAGCCGGGGCTGCTGTCGGACATCGGCCCGGCTCGGAAAAAGAGCGCGTCGATCACATGGCGCATGTCGATCGTGAACAGCGGAATCTCGGTGGACGCTGTCCCTGTCTGTCCGCCGCTGGTGGGCGCGACGCGCGCGTAATAAATATTCGCCGTTCGCGGCGCCGTCCACGTGTACGACGTGCCGGTCACGTCGACGTTCAGCATGTCGCTGCCGCCGGACGTTGTGCCAATTATCATCTTGTAGGTGGACGCGCCCGTGGTCGTCCAGCTGAACGCGACGGTGTTGCTCGTCATGAACACTTGCTGAAGCGTGATGACGAAACTGCTTGGCGAGCCGAGCTGATCGGAACCCGCGGGCGCCGTCGGCGATTTGGAACCGCAGGCGGCGGCAATGAGCGCCACAACGACAATGAGAGCGCGTTTCATCTCAGGTGATCCCCCGGGGCCGAATACTACACCGCTGTCACGGGTTCCGATCACCCTATAGGCAGGTGCACCGCAAATGTGACGCCGCTCGGGTCGCTCGTTGCGCAAGCTGTACCACCCTGCACCTCGGCGAGATGCTTGACGATGGCGAGACCAAGGCCGCTGCCGCCGGTCGCGCGCTGGCGAGAGGGGTCCGCGCGATAGAAACAAACCCTACGGCGCGAGCTGATCGATGCGCCAGCCGCTCACTTCGTCGGAGTACTGAAAGCGGTCGTGCAACCGGTGCGAGCCGCCCTGCCAGAACTCGATTGTGCGGGGCGCGACACAGAAGCCCCCCCAGAACGACGGCACGGGCACTTCGCCCTCGGAGAATTTGCGCTTCATCTCGTCAAACTTCTGCTCAAGCATCTGACGCGCGTCGATGATGCGGCTTTGCGGCGATGCCCACGCGGCGATGCGGCTCTCGCGCGGGCGCGACAGGAAATACTTCGCGACCTCCGTTGCCGTGAGCTTCGTCGCGCGGCCGCGAATTTTGACCTGCCGCTCGAACTCGCGCCAGTAAAACAGCAGCGCGACATTCGGGTTTTCGGAAATCTGTTTTGCCTTCGTGCTCTCGAGATTCGTGTAGAACACGAATCCGCGCTCGTCGAACGACTTGAGGAGCACGGTCCGGATCGACGGCTCTCCGGAAGAGCCAACCGTCGCGACACTCATCGCGTTGGCATCCACAAGATCCATCGCGACGGCCTCGTCCATCCATTTTCTGAACTGGACGAACGGGCTCGGGTCGAGCCCCTCGCGTTTGAGTTGAGCGCGGCCGTACTGGCGGCGAAGTGCTGCGAGGTCAGTCATGCGGCACCATGCGTTCGATATTACTCACGAAAGTAGGCCTCGCAACCACGGCTGATCGCGCGATGTTGACTGAGCGTAGCGGCCAATTCCAATTCGATTTCACGTGGCAACTTGAGCGCCGCAAGCGTCCGGTTGTCGCCACAAACGACGACCGCTCCCGATGAGGTGAGCGCGTGAGCGACGGATTGGCGCTCCCACGGCCGCACCAGACCGCTAAGAAACCAAGTGTGCCTGGTGGGAGGCTGGTGACTGAATAACGCGTACCAACCCGACGCCATCGGACCCACCACGATGCGCTGCCCGCGGCCTTCTATCGTCGCCGCCAGGGCGTTGAGCGCGCGGACGTTCTCGGCCTCCTCAGCCGACAAGTACACGGCGCCGGACGCGGGCGTCTGAACCCAGGCGCCGGGGCTCGGCGGCTCAGCGAGACCGCGCATCATGGCCACAAAGACCCAGGCGGACATGCCCAAGACGCCGACTCGAACACGAACGGTGCTGCTCGCTGCCGCGAGCGAGCCGGCCACCGCCAGCCACCAGCCGTACTGACGAAAGTGCCACGCATGACGGAACAGGCCGGCAGCTCCGGCTAAATACGCGCACAACAGAAACGCGACGAGCGGCGCGCCGGGCGATCGACGACTCCGCCACAGAATCACGGAACCGATCACAAGCCCCGCGACCGCTCCGCCGTACTGCGCCGCGAGCAGCGAAACCGACGCCGCCGGCCATCGCAGATCCCGGGTGACCCAGTCGTAGGACGGCAAAGAGTACGAGGGCCACAGCAGGTCGCGAGCGACGGGCCAAGGCAGCGTTATTCCCGCCCAGGCAACCAACGCCATTTCGACCGCGACGACACCCACGGCAACGCCAGCCATCTTCCGAATCAGCATCTTGCGATCGCCACCCTTCCGATACGCCAGAAGGTCCGCGGCGAACACGCCGATCACCGCGAGAATGACATTGCCAAAACGAATCCACTGACAAGAGCCTGCCACAACGCCGATCAACAACGATCGCCGCCACGAACGTCGGTCGGGCGCGTCCCACATCAGCAGCAGCGCCGCGAAAACGACGCGCTCGAGGGCCATATACGGTGATTCGACTCCCCCGCCCAATAGAGATCCGGGTGCAAGCATGGCCGGCACGGCTGGAATCAGGGTCAACAGCATCGCCCAGAGAGGCGACGTGTACTTCCTGATGAGGGCGAACACCATCGCCAACGCCAGCGTGTTGAGCAACAGGTTCAATACTTCGTACGTGACCGGCGTGTTCCCACCAATGCGCGCAGCGATGAGCGCTGACCACACAGTGAACGGCCCGTACGGTGTGAAGACGTCCGAATAAATGCGGCCGCCAGCAGCGACCACCGACGATACCAGCAGGTTGTGACCTTCGTCTGAAAACAAGAAGCGTGCGCCCTGCGTCTGATCGGGACGCATGGCTATCGAGAATCCGCCCAACGCGAGCGCGCAGATGACGACGGCCGCTGCGGCGCCTGGCGAGTTCAGACCGCGTGCCACGCGCTCACCACCGCCGCCTGCGCCTCGCCCATTGGCACCGCGCGCCCGAGCAGTTTCTCGAGTGACGTCACGTGCCGACCGGCGATGCCACAGGGGACGATCAGATTGAAATGATCGAGATTCGTCGACACATTCAGCGCGAAACCGTGACTGGTGATCCAGCGGCTGATGCGAATGCCGATGGCCGCCAGCTTTTCCTCGCGACCTTCCGGCCCGACCCAGACACCTGTCAGGCCGTGAACGCGCTTCGCATCGACGCCGAATACCGCCGCTGCACGAATGAGCACCTCTTCGATGTCGCGGACGTACACGTGCACGTCCTTGCGATCCGGCGCCAGGTCGAGAATCGGGTAACCGACCAGCTGGCCGGGGCCGTGATACGTCACGTCGCCGCCGCGGCCCGTTTCGTGAACCTTCACGCCGTGATGCGCCAGCGTTTCTGCTGACGCGACGATGTGGTTCGGACCGCGGCGCGTCTTGACGCCCAGAGTAATGATCGGGGGATGTTCGAGCAGAAGCAGCGTGTCGGGAATGGCGCCGCTGCGCCTCTCCGCGACGAGCCTCGCCTGAAGCGCGAGGCCGTCGTCGTAGGAAATAGTACCGAGCCGCTGAACATCCAGGCGTCTCTCCATGGAGACTTGGGACGGCTAGGACTTCTCGTCGAAGTCCTGCAGCCGCTCCTTCAGGCGGGCCAGGAAACGGCCGGCATCCGCGCCGTCAATGAGCCGGTGATCGTAGCCGAGCGTCAGGATACACATCGGGCGGATCGCCATCATGTCGTCGATGACAACCACGCGCTTTTCAATTGTTCCAACACCCAGAATGGCGACTTGCGGCTGGCTGATGATCGGCAGGCCCCACAGCGCGCCAAAGATGCCGGGGTTTGTAATCGTGAACGTGCCGTTCTGCACTTCTTCCGGGTTCAGCTTCTTCGAACGCGCGCGCGCGGCCAGATCCTGCACAGCGCGTGAAATCCCGAGGAGGTTCTTCTCGTCGGCGTTCTTGATCACGGGCACGATCAAGCCCTGCTCGAGTGCAACGGCAATGCCGAGATTGATGTCGCGCTTGTAGATGATGTTCTCGCCGTCGATCGACGCGTTGGCGAACGGGAACTCGCGAATCGTATCGACGGTGGCCTTGGCGATGAGCGCCGTGAACGTCAGCTTCGCGCCGAGCGATTCGTACTCCGCCTTCTTTTTCTTGCGAATCTCGTCGAGGCGGTGGAAGTCGACTTCGTACGCCGAGTACACGTGCGGAGATGTCTTGATCGACATCACCATGTGCTCGGCGATTTTCTTGCGCATCACGCCCATCTTCTCGACGCGCTGCGGGCCGTCAAACGCCTTGGCGGCCGCGGGCACTGGCCCAGCCGGCGCGACCGCCGACGCCTTGGCGAAGGCGGGGCGTTCGAGGGCAGAGAGAATGTCTTTCTTCGTCACACGGCCGGCGATACCCGAGCCTTCGAGGCGCGTGAAATCGACGCCGTGTTCTTTCGCGATTTTCCGGACCACCGGCGACGAGCGCTGCCGTCTGACGTCTTCCAATGTGGCTTCGCGCGCCGGCACGGGCGCAGCAACAGGCGCGGGCGTTGGAGCGGCCCTCTCGTCCTTCTGAGTCGGCGCAGTGGCGTGCGTAGATGCGGAAGAACCATCAGCCTGCGGCTCAGCAGCCTGTGAAGAAGAAGTTTCCGCGACCACCGCTCTCTCCGCGTTCCCCGCGTGAGATGAAGCAGCGGCCGCCGGTTTTTCTCCAGCCGCGCCGATGCGCGCAACGACCGAGTTGATCGGCACCGTCTCGCCTTCGGCCGTCAGGATCTCGAGCAGTACGCCCGCGCCCGGAGCAGGGATCTCCGCGTCGACCTTGTCGGTCGAGATCTCGAAGAGCGGCTCGTCCTTGTCGATCGAGTCGCCGACCTTCTTGATCCACCGGACGATCGTGCCTTCGGCGATCGACTCGCCCATCTGCGGCATCGTGACATCAATTGCCATTCAGTCCCTTCAGCAGTTTTCGGGTTCAGATATGTATCGCCGACCCATGCACCGCGTGCGCGGCTTCACCCACCGCTTCAGACATCGTCGGGTGCGCGTGGATGGTGCGAATCAGTTCTTCAACCGTTGACTCGAGGCGCAGCGCCACGCCGGCTTCGGCGACAAGCTCCGTCGCGCGCGGCCCGATCATGTGCACGCCAAGAAGTTCATCGTATTTCTTGTCGGCCACGATCTTCACGAAGCCTTCCGTCTCGCCCGCGATCTTCGCGCGGCCGAGCACGCCGAACGGGAACGTGCCGACGACGACGTCGAAGCCGCGCTTCCTGGCTTCCGCTTCGGTCAGTCCGATGCTGCCGATCTCTGGATCGCAGTACGTGCAGCCGGGGATGTGATCGTAGTTGATGGGCTGCGGGTTCCTGCCCGCGATCCGCTCGGCGAGAATCACGCCTTCCGCGCTCGACAAGTGCGCGAGCTGCGGGTGGGCGCCGGCGCCCCCGCCAACTACAGAGATCACATCGCCAATTGCCGACACGCCGGTGACATTCGTGCGGAAGAGATTGTCGACCGTGATGTAGCCCCGATCGTCGATCGCGAGGCCGGCTTCTTTCGCGCCAAGACCTTCGGTCACGGGACCGCGGCCAGTGGCGACGAGAAGAATGTCGACTTCGAGAGCCTCTGACTTCCCGTCAGACGTCGTGAGCTGAATCTGAACTCTTGACTTGTCGGCTTTCGCCGACGTCACGCGCGTGCCGGTGCGCATGTTGATGCCGCGCTTCTTGAATGCCTTCGCGAGCTCGGCCGAGACGGCTTCATCTTCGTTCGGCACCAGGCGCGGCAGGAGCTCGATCACCGTGATCTCGGCGCCGAACCTGCGGAAGATCGAGGCGAACTCCACGCCGACGGCGCCGCTGCCCATGATCGCCATCGACTTCGGCACGGCCGGGAGATGAATCGCCTGGTCGCTCGTGATGATGAATTTCTTGTCGATCTCGATGCCGGGCACGCTGCGCGGCGATGAGCCCGTGGCGACGATAATTTCTTTGGCGGTCATGACGGCACCCGCAGCACCAGACGCACCCGAGATCTCGATCTTGCCGTTGCCGAGGAGCCGCGCGCTGCCCTTGATCCAGTCGATCTTGTTCTTCTTGAAAAGGAACTCGATGCCTTTCGTCAGACCGGTGACGATCTTGTCTTTGCGGGCGTGAACTTTGCCCATGTCGAGCGTCGGCGTGGCGTGGGCGCCGCCAAAGGAGATGCCCCACTCGCCGGCTTCCTGCGCGACTTTCAGCGCGTGAGCGTTTTCGAGCAGGGCTTTCGTCGGGATGCAGCCCCATACGAGGCAAGTGCCGCCGAGCTGCGGCGCGCGTTCGACCACCGCGGTCTTGAGGCCGAGCTGGGAGGCCCGAATCGCCGCCACATATCCGCCCGTGCCCGCGCCAATGACTACAACGTCGTATTCGCTCGCCACAACCTGACTATTGTGGGCCGAAATAGGGATCGGGAGTTATTTAAATAACTCCCGATCCCTATTTCCTTGGAAGCACGGCGTCCTTGAGGGGTTTGGCGATCCGGGCCTTAACGGCGATCTTGGCGGGGATCTTGATCACGTCGCCGGTCGCCGGGTTGCGGCCGTCGCGGGCCTTGCGGCGCTGCACGACCAGTTTGCACAGGCCGGGGACGACGAACTCGCCGGTGCGCTTGAGCTCGCGCTCAGACAAAGAGAGTAACTCGTCGAAGAAGTCCCGCGCGACCGTGCGCTTGATGTCGAACTTCTCAGCGAAGTGCGCGAACAGTTCCATCTTGCCCATCCTGCGGCCATCAGCCATGAACGTGGTCTCCTTCGAAAACCGCGGTATCGTAGTCCCCGAACCCCTAAGGTTGTCAAACACATGGACGGAACACTCGAGACCTTCCCGAATCCCCGCCCGGAGCGCGACTACGAAATCGACATCCGCTGCCCCGAGTTCACATCAATGTGCCCCAAAACGGGCCTGCCCGATTTCGGCGAGATCATCATTAAGTACACGCCCGATAAAAGCTGCATCGAACTGAAGGCGCTGAAGTACTACCTCCTGGCCTACCGGAACCAGGGCATTTTCTACGAAGCAGCGACCAACAGGATCCTCGATGACCTGGTCAAGGCCTGCGCGCCCAAACGCATGACCGTCACCGGCGCTTTCACCGCCCGCGGCGGCATCTCCACCAACGTCGTCGTTCAACACCCTTAGGGGCAGAAAAAACGACATCGGGTGTCGTTTCCGGGGAAACGACACCCGATGTCGTTTTTCTTGGCACCCGCCTTGCGATAGCTCTCTTCGCCGCGAGCGGCCTGCAGGGAACACTGCGTTTTCTGCGAATCGTTGCTCGCGCGGAGGTAGCAGAAAGTGCAAACACTGCCGGCAACGGGCAGCGAAGTCGTCATTCGTCAGCAGCGATGGCGTGTCGACCGGGCGTTCCGGCATGGGTCTGTCGTCGAGATCGGCGCCGGCGCTGCGACGTTTTTCGTGCCATTCGACCGCGTTGCAATTGTCGCGCGGCGCGACCGGCCGCGCCGGGTCCGGCCACAGCGCTGGCGCGCGGTCGTCGCGCACGCATCGGCCTCTGCAGAGTCTTTTGATCTGCCGCTTGCGGCGCGCTCGGCGTCGATCGAATTGCTGCCGCATCAACTGGAGCCGTGGCTTGCCGCATCGTCCGGCATCCGGCGGCTGCTGATTGCGGATGAGGTGGGTCTCGGCAAAACGATCCAGGCCGGGTTGATCGTTGCCGAGGCGCAGAGGCGGTCGGCCGCGCGTCGCGTGCTGATTCTCGCGCCGGCGACGTTGTGCTCACAGTGGCGCCAGGAGTTGCTGGACCGGTTTGGCATCACCGCAGCGGTTGTCGATGCGGAGGCGCTTCGCGAGTTGGCGACGGCGTTGCCGCGCGACGTCAATCCCTGGTCGCTCGACGGCGTGTACCTGACGTCAATCGACTTCATCAAACAGCCGCACGTCATGAGTGCGTTGCCTGACTCTCTGTGGGACATCCTCGTCATTGACGAAGCCCATACGCTCTGCGGCGACTCGACCCGCCACGACGCCGGTCACGAAATCGCCTCGCGCGCCCGGCAAGTTCTGCTCCTCACCGCGACGCCGCATTCGGGCGACGAGACCGCCGCGCGCCGGCTCGAACGTCTTGGGGTGCTCGAGGCACTTGGCGGCGGCGATTCCCTCACGGTTTTTCGGCGGTCGCGACTCGATGTCGGGCCGGGCCCGTTGCGAAGGGTTCGCCGGCTGCGCGTAGCCATCGATGTGGCGGAGCGCCGGACGCTCGACCTGGTCGGCCGATTTGGCGCTGTGCTTCGCGACCGAGCGCCCGCGGAGTTCGGCGACGCGGCAGAGCTTCTGCTCGCAGTGTTCAGGAAACGCGCGCTGTCGACATTCGGCGCGCTGTGTCTTTCGATCGATCGCCGCCTGGCATTTCTCGACGGCGAACGACCCGATGCGAACGCCGGGCAGTTGTCGCTGTTCGGTGACGGGGATGACGCGGCGATCTCGTTCAGGGTCGGGCTTCCGGTGGAGCGCGAGAGACGATGGCTCGGGCGGCTGCGCGCGCTCGCGGTGGTTGCGGCGCGTTGCGAGTCAAAAGTCTGCCGGCTCCGCACGTTGATCGGGCGCACGGCCGAGCCGGTGATCGTGTTCACGGAGTTTAGGGATTCGCTTGTCGTCGTCGAGCGCGGGCTCTCCGGCGTCGCAACGGTGAGCGTCGCGCACGGCGGGCTCACTTCGGGGATGCTGGCCGACGCGCTGAACGCGTTTCAATCGGGACGGAGCCGCGTGCTCATTGCCACGGATGTCGCGAGCCAGGGACTCAATCTTCAGCACCGATGCCGGTGGGTGATTCATTTCGACCGCCCGTGGAACCCCGTGCGCCTCGAGCAGCGCGCGGGGCGGGTGGACCGGCTCGGTCAGGTGCGCGACGTGCACGTGACCGAGCTGATGACGTCGCACGACCGCGAGATCGAGTTGGCCGAGCGGGTCGGGCGGCGGGCGCAGGCCGCAGCCACGAGCGAGTGGCTGCGGCCGTGCGGCCTGTGGGCGCGCCGCGCTCGTGCGGCGGCGCGCGTCTTACACGCGCGGCGCCGGCTCGCGGCACAGTGGCGCGGGCCGGAGGTGAGCGCGGCCCGGCCGGTCGCGGCGAAGAGGGAAATAAAGTCGGGAGTTAATTCCGCCGGCTTAGTGACGGAATTAACTCCCGACTTTATCTCCCTCTTCCGCACGGACATTCGCGATCGCGACGGGTATCTCTGCGAGTCGGTGCTGACCTGGGGCGAGGCGCGCGCGCGCCTCGCCCCACGGTTGAGGCGGCTCGCCCGACTCGAAGCCGGGCGAGCCGCCCGGCGATCGGCGGTGGCGCGCGCGCTCAGCGCGCGCCACCGCGAGACGCTCACGCAGCTCGCACTTCCCGGCACGCATGTATTCACCAATGCACCCGAGCACCCGGGCGCCAATGCACCCGTGCATCCGCTTCGCCCGGAGCTTCTGACGGCCGAAGCGCCCCGTCTCATTGCGATCGGGCTCGATTGATCCCAATGATTCGCGGCATCTCAGGCAACTTGTTGCCTCTGCAGTTCATCGCAAAGCACCTCAGCACCAGCACACCGGCGGCACCGGCCGCGCGCGCTCGACCGGAGCACGGTCGCTACATCCGCTGGTGGGCGAACGTGCAACAGCACTGCGGCCCTGCCAGCGGCGTTCGCGCGCTGTCGGACCTGGCGGCAATGCCACTGTTCGCCGAGTTCGGATTCACCGCGTCGGCCGCCGATTTTCGTTCGCGCGCCGCGCGGTTTCACCTGCGCGACCGGCAGGATCCAACGGCTTCACCCGCGGCCCTGCTGGTCGCGCCGTGGGCGAATCGCTCGCCCGCCATCTGGCGCGACGCGATCGACCACGCGCGCGACATCGGCGCGAGCTGGTCAGTCATCATCGCGCCGCCCGTCATCCAGATCGTCGACGCGCGAGCGCATTGGTCGCGGCAGTACATTGAGATCTCGCTCAGCGGCGCCGCCGAGGACCCCGCAACATTCGAGCGGCTGGTGACGCTCGCGTCGCCGGCCTCGCTCACGGGCGCCGGCGGCGGATCGTTGCGCGAAGTCGCGATGCGCGCCGCCGAATTCCAGGCCCTCGTCGGCGCCGA
The DNA here is from genome assembly GCA_046598935.1 of Vicinamibacterales bacterium. GTDB lineage: Bacteria > Acidobacteriota > Vicinamibacteria > Vicinamibacterales > SCN-69-37 > SCUN01. The sequence goes on from JBKJHW010000052.1 coordinate 29,075, forward strand.
TCTTCAGAATGGCGTCATCGACAGCCTCGATACGCTGGCCGCGAGGAATCTTGCGCGGAACGAATCGCTGGCGATCGTGTACCGGGTGCTTTTTCTGCTGTTCGTCGAAGCGCGCGACCTCATTCCGTGGCGCCATCCGTTGTACCGGCCGGCCTACTCAATCGCTTCCCTCTGTGAAAAAGCGCGGCTGACGCCAGGCGCGCCTGGATTCTGGGAAGCGATCGGCGCGATTTCCAGGCTGCTGCGCGCCGGCTGCCGGACGCCGCAACTCGACGTGCCGCCATTCAACGGGCGGCTGTTCTCACGGTCGGCCGCGCCCTCACTCGAGCAGCGCCGGTCGAACCGCGCGCGACGAATGCGGCTCGATGATGAGGCGATCAGCGCGACGCTCCTGGCGCTGTCGACGCGGCCGTCGCGCCGTGGCCGCGAGACGATCGCGTACCCGGATCTTGGCGTCGAGCAGCTCGGCGCGGTCTACGAACGCGTGCTCGGGCTACCGGACCGAAAACAGAGCGGGACGTTCTACACCCCGCGCGCGCTCACGGAATTCGTCGTCCGCGCCGCGCTCACGCCGCTCACGCGCAGCGCAAGCGCCGATCAAATTCTCAATCTCAGAATTCTCGATCCGTCGATGGGCTCCGGCGCGTTCCTCGTCGCCGCGTGCCGGCACCTGGCCGCCGCCTACGAACGCGCGCTCCTCAGCGAAAACCGCATTTTTGAACACGAGATCGACGAGCCCCTGCAGGCAGACTTCCGCCGCCTCGTCGCGCAACGCTGCCTGTATGGCGTCGACAAAAATCCAACAGCCGTGGAGCTCGCACGCCTCTCGCTCTGGCTGGCAACGCTTTCGCGCGGCAAGCCGCTCAGTTTCTTCGACCACCGCCTCCGGGCCGGCGACGCGCTCGTCGGCGCAACGCCCGAAAACCTGCGTCATGTGCGCGACGTGCGCGGGGCGTCGAACGCGCCGTTGCCCCTTCTGGAGATTGACCACGGACTCGAGGCGGACGTGAGTCATGCCGTGGCGGCGCTACACTCCTTCGCCGAGAAGGCGGAAGACTCCGTCGAAGCCGTACGGCGCAAGGAAGCTCTCTGGTCGCGACTCGTCAGCGATTCGTCGAGCCTTCACCGCTGGCGGCTCGCCTCCGATCTGTGGTGCTCGCGCTGGTTCACGGGTTCGAGCGGTCCGTCCGTGCGCGAGCTTCGGGCGGCGATCGACGCGCTGATTCGCAACGACGGCACGCTGCCGGCCGGGCCGCTGACTCGGTGGACCCGGGAAGCGCGCCGCCTTCGGGACGAGCGCGGCTTCTTTCACTGGCCGCTGGAGTTCGCCGACGTGTTCTTCGACGCCGACGGCCGCGCTCGATCCAACCCGGGTTTCGACGCCGTCGTCGGGAACCCGCCGTGGGAAATGCTGCGCGCCGATCATTTGCCGGCAGAAGTTTCAGCGAAGGCGGGCGCGGGCTCGACGAGCCTGGTGCGTTTCATCCGCGACAGCGGGGTGTACGCAAGCTGCGGCCGCGGGCACGTCAATCTCTACCAGCCGTTTGTTGAGCGTGCCCTCGAACTCACGCGCAAGGGCGGCCGTGTCGGCCTCGTTCTGCCGTGGGGCCTCGCGTCAGACGAGGGCTCGTCGGCGCTGCGCGAACGACTGCTCGACCGTTGCGAGACTTCGTCGATCACAGGGTTCGACAACAAGGACGCGATCTTCCCTGTGCATCGCGGCGTCAGGTTTCTCGCGCTCGCCACCAGCCCGGGCGGGTCGACGAAGGAACTGTCGCTCTCTTGCGGCATCACGAGCACGAACGACGTCGATCGGCCGGGTGTTCGTGTTTCGTCTGGAATTCTGCTCAGAATCGGCGGACGCAGCAGACGTTTCCCTGATGTCCGGAGCCGTGACGATCTCGCGTTGCTCGAGCGGCTGACATCCCGATTTCCCACGGTCGGTAGTGCGCAGAGCTACGGCGCGGCGTTCGGCCGCGAGCTGAACATCACCGATGACAAACATCTGTTCAGCGATCGCGGCCTGCCCGTCATCGAGGGAAAGCACATCCAGCCATTCGTCACCGATAGCGGCGCCGCGCGCTTTCGGATTTCGGCGGCGGCTGCCGCGGCGGCGATGCCCGAGCGCCGGTTCGAAGGGCCGCGCCTCGGCTATCGCGACATCTCCGCGGTCAGCAACCGGCAGGCGCTGATCGCCGCCGTGATTCCCGCCGGCGTCGTGACCACGCACACGATCTTCTGTCTCAAAACGAAACTCCCGCTCGAGCAGCAACACTTCCTGTGCGCGTGTTTCAACTCGGAGGTTCTCAACAGATTCGTACGCCTGCTGATGGGCGGACATTTGACGACAATCCTCGTCGAGGGTTTGCCGACTCCGTTATGGACTGGCTCCGACAGGCAAAAACGCATCGCTAAATTAGCCAGGCGGCACGCGACCGCCGCACCGGCTCACGCGAGTAGCGACCTTGCCCGCTCACTGGCTCACCTGCTTACCCGAGAGTTTGAGACATATTGACATATGACTGATATGCTTTGGCACATGCGCACGACTGTCCGGCTGGATCCGCACCTTATGAGGGCTGCCAAAAAACTTGCCGCCGACACGCATCGCACCCTGACGGCTGTAATCGAGGACGCCCTTCGCCAAGTGATCACGCGCTCGAAAACCACACCAGGTCCGCTCGAACTGCCGATTTCGCGCAACCTTGGCGGCCCGCTGCCCGGCGTGGATTTGATCAAGACGTCGGAGCTACTCGATCGGCTCGAAAGGTCCGATGATCCTTCCTGACGTCAATATTCTGATCGCGTCGTTTCAGGAAGATCACGAGTTTCACTCAGTTTGCCGCGGGTGGCTTGAGCGCACGATGCGCTCCGATCACGCTTATGGCTGTTCCGAACTCGCCATGTGCGCCTTCACGCGCATCGTCACCAACCCTCGCGCGGTGCGCAGCCCGGTAGGTATTGCAGATGCGTTTCAATTTGCCAACGCGGTGATGCGCCCTGCGCATGCTGTCCGCATCTCACCCGGCCCCCGGCATTGGGACATCTTCACGCGCTTGTGCCTCGACACACATGTCAAAGGCACCGTCGTCGCCGACGCCTACTACGCTGCGCTCGCGATCGAGCACGGCTGCGAATGGATCACGCTCGACGGCGACTTCGCGCGATTCACAGGCCTGAAATGGCGCCGGCCCGCGTGAAGCAGACAAGCGATGCCGGCTCGTACCGCCTGATCCGCTTCGCGTTCCTCGCGTGGATCGCGATGGTCGGCGTGCTAGCCGTCATGGCCGCTGTTAAATGGAACCAGCCGGGTTTTCGCGATCCGGACATCTCCGGCCCGTTCGAGATGGCGCTCACGATGGCAGTTGTCATGGGCATCCCGCTCGCGCTGATTGCCGGCGGCGTGCTGGCGCCATCGGCATGGATGGCCGACCGGCTCATCCGCGGCCGATTTACGCGCGGCGCCAACATTATTATCGGAGCGGGCTTTTCGATTCCCGCGACGATCGCATTTTTCAGCGCCGGCCTGCTGGTCTACGGTAACGACCCGCAGTTGATCGAAAACGTTGGCCGATCCCCAGACACGCTGGTCGGCCTGCTCACGATCTTCGCCGTCGGCGGCGTCGTGACCAGTCTGGGAATGCGCCGCCGATAGCCGATAGCCCCATAGCCGATCCCTCAATAGCCGATGGCCCGATAACCTGATGGAATTGCTATAGTTCCGTCCGTTGCCTAATTACGGTTTCGCCATCGATCTGAAGATGTGCATCGGCTGTCACGCGTGCACGATCGCGTGCAAATCCGAGCACGACATCCCCATCGGCGTGAATCGCTGCTGGGTCAAGACCGTTGAGAAGGGATCGTTCCCGGAGACGTCGCGGTTTTTCCTGCCGGTGCTGTGCAACCAGTGCGAAGAAGCGCCGTGCATGAAGATCTGCCCGACCAGCGCGCTCTTCCGGCGCCCCGACGGCATCGTCGATCTGAACCCCGAGTCGTGCATTGGCTGCAAAGCGTGCATGGTCGCGTGCCCGTACGACCAGCTTTTCATCGACCCCAACACGAAGACTGCGGAGAAGTGCAATTTCTGCGCGAACAGGATCGAAAACAAGCTCGAGCCGGCGTGCGTGAGCGTCTGCCCGACGGAGTGCAGAATTTTCGGCGACCTCGACGATCCGGACAGCCGCGTGTCGCAGATCGTTCAGCGCGAAGCGTTCACCGTCCGCAAGCCGGAAAAAGGCACCGGGCCGAAAGTGTTCTACCTCGGCGCGGACGAATCCGCGATCACCCCGGAGATCGCAGCGCGGCCGTTCATGTTCAAGGAAGGCGGCGTGCACCTGCGGCCGCTGGGCGCGGTAGAACCCGATCCGTCGAACCCGGGCGGCCCGCGCGTCGACTACGACATGCCGCACAAGAAAGCGTGGGGCATCGACCTCGTGCTCTATCTATTAATGAAGGGCATCTCCACGGGATCGCTGTTTCTCGGCGCGATACTGTGGCTCCTCGGCGATCGCACATCTCTCGCCTCAATCGCCGCGCCGCTGGTCTCCGCGCTCTTCTCCGCCGCCACCGCCGCGGTGCTCGTGATGGACCTCGAGCGGCCGGAACGATTCCTCTACATCCTCACCAGACCGAACTGGAACTCGTGGATGGCGCGCGGCGCATTTCTGCTGACCGCGCACGGCGTACTCGCCGGGCTGTGGCTGCTGGCGGGACTGATGGGTTGGACCTCGCTCATCACCGTCCTCGCCATTCTCACGGTGCCCGTCGCGCTGGCGACGACGGCATATACGGGATTCCTGTTTGCGCAGGGCCTCGCGCGCGACCTCTGGCAGGGCACGCACGGCACGATCGACCTCATCGCGCAGGCGGCGATCGAAGGCGCGGCGGCGCTGCTCATCGCATCACTATTCTCAACAGCGTCACCAGACGCGATTCGGCTGCTCGCGTGGACGCTCGGACTCGCGACGACGCTGCACCTGCTGATTCTCGTGTTCGAACATCTGTTGACGCCGAGCGCCACGCTCAATCACGAGCTCGCGGTTCGCGCGATCGTGAAGGGCGCGTACAGCAGGATGTTCTGGTGGGGCGCGCTCGGGCTCGGCGGCGTCGCGCCGGTCGTCCTGATCGCGCTGACAGGATCGATGGGCTTCCCGCCCGCCGCGCTCGCCGTGACGTCGCTCGTCGCGCTGGCCGGCGGCCTTGCGTGGGAATACATCTGGGTCGAGGCGGGACAGTCGGTGCCCAACTCATGAAATCCTGGCGAATCACGGTGAATCACGGTGAATCACAGTGAATCAGTTTTCGAAGCATCCCCACCCGTCAACATGGGAAGAGTTCATCGACTTCGAGTCGACGTCCTGGCCGCGGAAGGACCGGCAGAAGTACTGGATCATCCCGTCGATCTGCTTCAACTGCGAGTCGGCGTGCGGCATCATCGCCTACGTCAACAAAGACACGCTCGAGATCCGCAAGATTGAGGGCAACCCCCTGCATCCGGGCAGCCGCGGCCGGACCTGCGCAAAAGGTGTTGTCACGCCGAACCAGCTCGAAGACCCGGATCGCATCATGTTCCCGATGCGCCGCACAGGCGCCCGCGGCGCCGGCGGATGGGAGCGCGTGAAGTGGGACGACGTGCTGGAAGACATCGGCGGCCGGATTCGGAAGGCCATTCTCGAAGGGCGCAAGAAGGAAGTGATGTACCACGTCGGCCGGCCTGGCGAGGACGGTTACGTGAGCCGCGTGCTGCAGGCCTGGGGTGTGGACGGCCACAACAGCCACACCAACGTCTGCTCATCCTCGGCGCGGCTGGGCCATTTCCTCTGGTGCGGCGCGGATCGGCCGTCGCCGGATTACGCGAACGCCAAAACCATCCTTCTGCTCTCGTCGCATCTCGAATCGGGCCACTACTTCAACCCGCACGCCCAGCGCATCATGGAAGGCAAAGCGAGCGGCGCGAAATTGATCGTGATCGACCCGCGCCTTTCGAACACATCCGCGAAAGCCGATCTGTGGATGCCGGCCAATCCAGGCACCGAAGCCGCCATCATCCTGGCGATCGCAAAGCACCTGATCGACCACAAGAAGTACAACCGCGAGTTCGTGAAGAACTGGGTCAACTGGGAGACGTACCTGACGTCGCTCCGGCCCGACCTGCCGGTGACGTTCGAGGCATTTGAAGACGCGCTCAAGCAGGAGTACGCGCAATTCACGCCGGAGTTCGCCGAGCAGGAATCCGGCGTCGCGGCGCGCAAGATCATCGAGGCCGCCGAGGCTGTCGCCGACGCCGGCACGGCGTTTTCGACGCACAGCTGGCGCGCCGCCGCGGCGGGCCACCTGTGGGGCTGGCAGATCACCCGCTGCCTGTACTTCCTTGTCGTGCTGACGGGCGCGATCGGCGAAAAAGGCGGCGTGAACATGCACGTGCACAACAAATTCGTGCCGAAGCACTACAACCCGCCACCGCCGCCGGAGTACTGGAACGAGCTGCTCTTCCCGAAGGAATTTCCGCTGGCATTCCACGAGATGAGCTATCTCCTGCCGCACTTCCTCAAGGAAGGCCGCGGCAAACTCGACACGTACTTCACGCGCGTCTACAACCCGCTCTGGACGAATCCCGACGGCTTTACGTGGATGGAAGTGCTCCAGGATGAATCGCTGATCGGCTGCCATGTGGCGCTGACGCCGTTCTGGAGTGAAACGGCGTGGTTCGCCGATTACGTTCTGCCGATGGGCCTCGGTACGGAGCGGCACGACACGATGAGCCAGGAAACGCACGCGGGACGCTGGCTCGGCTTCCGCCAGCCCGTCCGCCGCGTCGCGATGGCCAAGCGCGGCGAACTCGTCGCCACCACGAAGGACGCGAACCCGGGCGAAGTCTGGGAAGAAAGCGAATTCTGGATCGCGCTTTCCTGGAAGATCGATCCGGACGGATCGCTCGGGATCAGAAAATTCTTCGAATCGCCGTACCGGCCGGGCGAGATGATCACGATGGACGAGTACTACGGGTGGATGTTCGAGAACTCCGTGCCCGGCTTGCCGGAAGCCGCGAAGCACGAAGGCCTCACGCCGCTCGAGTACATGCGCAAGTACGGCGCGTTCAAAGTCGATGACGTCGCCTACAGCAAAGCGCACGAACAGCCAATGGCCGGCGGCCTCGACGTCGGAGGCGTTGAGCGCGCCGGATTCCCGACGCCGTCGAAACGCCTGGAGTTTTTCTCAACCACGCTCAACACGTGGGGCTGGCCCGAGCATGCGATTCCGAAGTACGTGCCCGGTCACGTGTACTGGCGCGACCTCGATCGCGGAGCCAACGAATTCGATCTTCTGCCGAATTTCCGGCTGCCGACACTCGTCCACACGCGTTCGCCTGTGAAGTGGCTGTACGAAATCTCGCACTCGAATCCTCTGTGGATCGCGACGCCCGACGCGCTCAGGCTCGGCGTCGAGATGGGCGATCTCGTGAAGGTGAAAACCCGCATCGGATATTTCGTGACCCGCGCGTGGGTCACCGAAGGTCTCCGTCCTGGCGTGGTCGCGATGTCGCATCATCTCGGCCGCTGGCGGCTGCACGAAGACATGGGCCAGCGATCCGCCTCGGCGCTCGTGCGTATCGCGCGAAGCGACGACGGCAAATACGCGATGAAACAGGTGCACGGCGTGCAGCCATTCGAGAGCGAGGATGCCGACAGCAAGCGCGTGTGGTGGAGCGAAGTCGGCGTCCACCAGAATCTGACGTTCCCCGTGCAGCCCGATCCGGTGAGCGGCATGCACTGCTGGCATCAGAAAGTCACAGTTGAGAAGGCCGGGAAGGACGACTCGTTCGGCGACGTGATGGTCGATACGGCGGAGTCGCTGAAGGCGTATCGTGAGTGGATGGGCAACACGCGCCCCGCGCCCGGCCCCGACGGCACGCGCCGGCCGCTGTGGTTTGACCGTCCGCTCAAGCCGGTACCCGCCGCGTATAAGCTCGAGCCGGACACACCACGATGACATCGAGCCGGACGCTCCTGGTGTGCGTGGCCGCTGCAGCCGCGCTGCAGACGCTGCTGTGGCTGCTCGCCTCGCAGGGACAGGTCACGGCGGGCTTCGCGGTCGCGGCGACTCTCGCGTCCGCGTGGGGGCTCATCGCGATCCTCGTCTTCGTCGCGTCGCGCCACGCGGAGCGGCTGTCGGGCGAGCTCGACGCGCGGCAATCGCAGCACCAGGCGACGCTCGATCAGGTCGAACAGCTCGAAGCGCTCAACGAAATGCTGGTCACGCTCGGCCGCACAAAGGACGCCGGCCTCGCGTTCCAGGGTCTGGCGCGCCGCATCGGCCGCCTTGTTCATTGCGACAGCCTCGGTCTCGCGGTCATGCACGCCAACGGCCACGACGTGGAAACGTTCATGTCGCGTGTCACCGAGCCAGAGCGCCGCCGCCGGCCGCGCATCGATCAGGCGTACCGCCTCGAGCGCAGCATCTTCGGCCAGGTGATCCGGTCGGCCGAGCCGTTTCTCGTCGACGATCTCTCCGCCCAGGCCGGCGAATTCGTCGATGCGCAGGCGCTCTCCGCCCAGGGCTTTCAATCCGCCGTCGTCGTGCCGCTCATGTCACGCAACCGCGCGATCGGCACGCTCCTGGCCGTCTCCCGGCAGCGCGGCGCCTTCACCGCGGCGCACAGCAATGCGATGCAGCCGATGGCCGAAGTACTCGCGTTCGCGTTCGTCGCGCAGCAGCAGCACACGGCGCTCCAGCATTACCGCGCAATGGAAACGCTGGCGGAAGTCAGCCTGTCGGTGTCGACAGACATCAACAGCGCGCTGCAGGGCATCATCGGCCAATGCGGCATCATCGGCGCAACGACGCCGTCGGTCGCCGCCGAAGTCGACATCATCATCAATCAGGCGGATCGCATCTCGACACTGCTCGAGCGCGTGCGCACGACGGCGCAGGAACGCCTCCGCGACGCCGCCGCGCCGATCCACTCGGGCGCGATTCCCGCCAGCCCCGAAGAGATTGCCACCGAGGAAACGCGCTAGCTCTTAGAGCGGATGAAAGAACTGCCAGAGGAGCACGGCCGCGACGACCGCAGTCGCGCCGACGACCAACGCGTCACGTCTCGCCAGCGCGTCGCCGAATGACGCGACGATCCGCGCGGCGGGAATGATCAGCAGCAGGATCAAGCCCGTCTTGAGCGCAGCAGGCGCGAACGAATGGCCCGCAGCCGCAAGAGCGAGGCCGGCAATCAGCGCGATCGCGCTCGAAGCCACGCCGGCGCGCATGATCACGCCAACGATCGACTCCAGGCGCTGAAGATCGCGGCTCATCGGCGCACCAGCCCGCTGAAGTAGAGCGCGGCGACCGCCAGCAGCAGACCGACCATCACGAGTTTGTGGGTCTTGGCCTTGCTCCGTTGCTGGAAGTACAACCCGGCCTGCGTCCCGGCGAGCACGCCAAGCACCGCGGCGGCAGCCAGCTCGGGAATCACCTGCCCGTTTCGAAACCGTTCCGTCGCGACGACAAGCGCCGTCACGCCGAGCATCAGCGAACTCGTTGCGGCCGCGGCGCGAATCGGCACGCCGCACCACGAATTGAGCGCAGGCACGTTGATGATGCCCCCGCCGATGCCGAACACCGAGACGATCCCGGCAAGAAATGACGTAAAGAACGCGACGACCGGCCGGCGCAGCCGGTAGGCCACCGTGCCTCCGCTTTCAGATTCCTGGAACCGGCCGCCGAGCCGGCCGATATCCGTTGTAGCGTCCATGACGTTTCGCTTGTCGATGCGCGACAGCATGATGAGCGCGATCGCGATCAGCGTCCAGGCGAAGGCCAGCTCGATCGAGCGATCCTGGCGCTTGCCGATCAGATAAATCCCGAGCAGACCGCCCGTCGTCGTGAAGACTTCCAGAACCATGGCCAGCCGCAGATTCACGAGTTGCAGCCGTCCGCGCCCCGCCGAAGCGGCGCTCGACGTGGCGATCACGGTGACGATGCTGATGGCGCTCGCCTGTACGAAAGACAAACCGACGACCATCTGCAGGAATGGAATAAGAATGATCGCGCCGCCGATGCCGAGCAGGGCGCCGAGGCCGCCGGCGACCGCGCCGACGAGCACCGTGAGAATTTCGTGCGTGAAGTTCACCGGCGGTACTTCCACAGTGCCGGCGTTGCGACGGCGATGGCCGCGGTCGCGACGAGGCCGGCCTTGAGCTCACCCAGTTGCGGACCACCCATGAAGAACACCATGTTGATGCCAGTCATGCGCCCGTGCAATGCGTCAGGCGTCTCGAGTTGCCGGATGACGCCGCTCACAAGCGACAGCGCGAACCCGCTCTTAGCCGGCACTCGGAGACTCCGACGTTGGTGAGCCCTGCCCGTGAGGCTTCAGCACCGCGTAGAGAGCGCTCATGATCGGCGTCGGCACACCGGCCGCGGCGCCGCGGCGCACGACGCTGCCCTGCAGCGCCTCGACCTCGATCCTCTTGCCCTGCGACAAATCAATCAACAGCGACGACCTCATCGTCTTCGGCACGCCGGCGGTGTAGGCCGTGATGCGATTGCGAACGCCCGCGTCTACAGGAATATTGGAAGCGCGCGCGACGCACTCCACTTCATCGACCGCAGACAGAAACATCTCGCGAATAAACTCGTCGCCCCAGATCGGTCCGATCGGGAGGCGTGACGCTGCAGTGAACGCCGCCATCGGCGCGAGATAAATGAATTTCTCCCACACGCGCGTCTGGATGTCGGTCACCGCTTCGGTCTGGATGTCGGCCGCCTCGAAGACGGCCTTCAGCTCGGCCACGCGCGGCGAGATCGCCGGCTTCGCGTCAAAGTACTCGCCGAACACGATGCGGCGATGAGTGCCTGTGTGACGAATGACGCCGGGCGCCTCGATGCCCGCGGCGATGTACGTCGCGCCACCGATGACACGGTCTTTGCCGAACGCCGCGGCGAGTTCGTCCGCGCTGTCGACGCCGTTCTGAAGGGTGATGATCGATGTGTGGGGGCCGAAGAGCGGCCTCAGCGTCGAAAAAGTCTCGGCGTTCGAGTACGTTTTGATCGCCAGAATGATCAGGTCGACAGGCCCGATCTTCGCGGGATCGGATTCGACCTGGCATTTCACAACGAAATCGCCGACTGCATCCGGCGCGCTCACAATTCGAAGTCCGTCGGCGAGCATCGCGTCCCGATGCGCTCCGCGCGCGACGAACGCGACGTCATGACCCGCCGTTGACAATATTGCTCCGTAGAAACCGCCGACGGCGCCGGCGCCAATCACTGCAAATTTCATTGGTCCTCGATGTGCTTCAGCGCAGAGCCAGCTCTCCGCGCTGCAGGTCGAACGTAACTTTGTACTTGCTCAGGAATCCGTGGCCCACGATGCCGCCGATGTCGATGCCGAGTAAAAAACTCGGCGCGTCGAGATTGAGCACCGCCACGGACGCCTGCTTGACGCCGACGCCGGCGCCGAACGAGATATCTACGAATGGCAGGATCGTCGCCGACCGATCGCGGCCCGCGGTGCCGTAGACATTGATCGGAATGCGGCGAACGGCCGGGTCCATGTTCAAGCTCTCGGCGAGTCTGCCGCTGACGACCAGGCCGAGCTCGCCGCCGGTATCAATGATGAAGGTCACCGGGAACGTGCCATTGACCGTGCCGCGCACCATCGCCAGACGCTGCATGCGAAGCGGCAGGCGGATCCCGGCCGTCTCGGGGGCGATGTTCCGCGCCAGGGTCATCTCGTGTTTTGCGTAATCGATCGTCACGGAAAGTCCGAATGCGAGCGGGGCAAATCCCTGCGTTTCGGTGATTGGCACGTTCGTCAGCGCCGGCGACTTGATGAAGCAGGTGACGTTTCGCGCCTTGAGCGGCCCGATCTCGAGCCGGTCAATACGGCCCATCTGCAGATCGCGGAAACCGACGCCGCGTTCGCCGATGCCGGCCGTCGGAACCACCGACAGCGGGTCGACACGCGCCATGCGCGCGACGTCAGGTGTCAGCGACGTGTGCTCGGCGCCTGTGTCGACGACAACATTGATGGGCTGACCGCCGTTGATACGGGCCTGGACGATGATTTTGTCGTTCTCGACTGTGAAGGGGATGGTGAACGACTCGCCGGGGCTCTCGATTTCGAACGGCTTCATCTTTCCGAAGCCGCGCAGGAGCGCCGCCTGCGCCGTGGCCCACCGCGCGGAGTTGTTCTGGTTCTTGTCGGGCATCACCTCGCGGAAGTGATCGAGGGCCGTCGCGGCTTCCGGAAACCGGCGCAGCTGCTCGAGAATTTCCGACATTGAATAGAGGTACGCCTCCTCGCGCGGATCCACGCTGACGGCCGCTTCGACGTCGGCGAGGCCCTCGACGAGGCGTCCTCGAGCCGCCAGTCCCCGGCCGCGGCCGTGACGCGCGCGCGCATCGGACGGGTCGATGCCGATCGCCTTATCGTAGGCGGCTTCCGCTTCGGTGAATCGGCCGGCGGCCCAGAGCGCGTCGCCGAGCACGGCGATGGCGCGGGGATTTGCCGGCGCGCTCTCCACGAGCGACGCGGCTTCATCAACCGCCGATGCAAACCCCGCCATCCGCAGGATGCCCTTCACTTCGCCGGCGCCGGCGCGCACGCGCTGGTGCTCGTCGGTGGACGCGAGGCGCGCACGCTGATACGCGACGATCGCTTCGGGGTAGCGGCCCTTCCTGATCATGTCGTCGCCGAACTTGATCCCGTCGGCGGGACTCATCGGCGGCACTTTCGGACGACCAGGAACTTGCTGCGCGGTGAGGACGATGGCGAACGCCGGAATCAGGAAGAACGCAAAAAGCAGTCCACGCTTTCTCAATTTCTCAATCCTCACTTATGACTTCTGCCTTCTCACTTCTGACTTTTCAATATCGGACCCGCGTGAGTGTTTTCGTCGCGGGGACGTACAAGAAAAGATTGTCGTATTCGTTGTCGCCGATCGACACGTCCGGCCCGCCGAGAGCCTTGATGATCATGGGCACGGTGTTGGAGTGGCCGACCACAAAGACCGTCTCGTCGGGATGCGACTTGATCTTCTCGAGGAGCGCGTTCATCTGCGCGGCGCCGATCACTTCAGGCGCGACTTTGATTTTTGCAGCAAGCGGCCCGGCGGTATCTTTCGTGCGCGCGTACTCGGTCGTGAAGATCGCCGCGATGCTGGCGTCGGCGAGCATCGCGGCCAGTTTCTCGGCACGAGCAGAGCCTGCGGCCGACAGCTTCGGATCGCTTCCGCCCATGGTCGCGGCGCCGTCGGCGCGCTCGGCGTGCCGGGCGAGAATTACCATGCGTTGCGCAAATGAAATCGACGGCACAAGGATCATTCCCGCCATAGCCAACAACATCACTCCTGTCAGTCGACGCAATGTCATTTCCTCTTCCTGCCTGCCTTTGCGAGCGCGAAGAGGACGCCGCCGATCGCCAATGCGATCAAGCCGTTTCGGAGCTGCACGGCGCTGGCGAACGCAAGGATCGCGACGCACACCGCCAGGGCCACCACCGGCACCACAGGTCCCCCAGGAATCGTAAACCCTGCGGGCCCGCTGCGGCGAAGCGATAACACGGCGGCCGCCGTGCCAACGTAGACCACCAGGCGGGCCACTGCGCTCACCGTGGCCATTGAAGCAAAGGAGCCCGAGAGCGCCAGCACGAGCGTCAACAGCGACGTCAGAACAATCGCGACGACTGGTGTCGCGTACTTCGGATGTAGCCTGGCGATGATCGACGGCAGGTCGCCCTGCTCCGCCAGCCCGTAGAGGTTTCGCGACCCGGACAGCGCCGAGCCCATGTTCTGGCCCGTCGTCGAGACGGTGGCGCCAACAGTCATCAGCAACGCGCCCCACGCGCCGAGGAACAAGAGTGCGGCGTCGGCGAGCGGTGTTCGTGACGCGGCGACGTTCGGCAGTGTGCCGACTGCGACGACCTGCGCGAGCGTCATGACGAGCCCCGCGATGATGATCGTCATGATCATCGCAAAGGGCACGGCGCGCTTCGGGTCGCGTGTCTCGCCGGCGGGTACTGGAACGACTTCGTAACCGCCATAGGCGAATATCAGATACAGTGCCGGCGCCGACAGCGCATGCGAGAGCAACGGCTCGGCAGGCGCGAGCGACCCCCACGCGACGTGCGGCAGGCCCAGGAGAATGAAGAGCGTGAGCGGCACGAGCTTGCCGACCGTCAGTGTGTTCACGACCCACGCGCTCTGCTTGATGCCGCGAATGTTGATCGCCATCATTACGACGATGAGTGCCGTGATCAGCGCCGTGCGGTCGGCGCCGCCGCGCAGGGCCGGCCAGTAGTAACCGAGCGAGTCGACGAGTCCGTTGACGACCGATGCCCAGCTTGTGGTGCGGACCACCCACAGCATCCAGCCGACTTCGAAACCGGCGAATCTGCCGAACGCGTTGTGGACATAGAGGGCGGCGCCGCCCGTGCCGTCGAATCGCGAGCCGGCCTCCGCGAAGCAAAGCGCGACGCACATCGACAGCAGGCCGACAGACGCCACCGCCCAGATGCTCCAGTTGCCGAGCTGCGCGGCGACGAGCGCGGGCATGAGAAACACCGCGCCGCCCAGAACCTGGTTGACGCCGAGCGCCGTCAGGTCCCACTTGGTGAGCTCACGCTTCAGCATGGAACGGTGGTTGTATCATGCTTCGCATCAAGTCATAGATGGTCCGCGTCAAGCTCCGGCCTCCGCTCTCATCCGCTGCGTTCACGCTCCCCGCCAGGTTCTACACCGACGCGGCTGTTTTCGCGCGCGAACAGGAGATCTTCTTCCGCGCGATGTGGATGTGCGTGGGCCGCCTCGACGATCTGCCAACCCTCGGGTCCTACCTCGTCAGATCCGTCGCCGGCGATTCGATCGTGATCGTTAACTCGGGTGTGCCGGTGGACGCGGGTGGACCGCCAGTGATCTCGGCGTTCCACAACGTGTGCCGTCACCGCGGGACAACGCTGTGCACGGAAACACACGGGCAGTTGAACGGCTCGATCCAGTGCCCGTACCACGCGTGGACGTATGGGTACGACGGCGCGCTGCTTGGGGCGCCCCACATGGACAGCACTGAAGGGTTTCACAAAGACAGCTTTCCGCTGAAATCGGTCCGCGCCGGCATCTGGGACGGCTTCATCTGGGTGAACACATCCAATGACGGGCCGCCGCTCGAGGAACAGCTGGCGGACCTCCCCGCCAAGTTCGCGCCGTGGCGCATGGGCGAGCTTCGCCGCGGCGCGGGCCTCGAGTACGACATCCCCGCGAACTGGAAGCTCATCTTCCAGAATTTCAGCGAGTGTCTGCACTGCCCGAATCTTCATCCGGCCCTCAATAAGCTCTCGCACTATCTCAGCGGCGAGAACGAGCCGCTGCAGCCGACGTACATGGGCGGCCGGATGGATCTCGCGCCGGGCGTCGAGTCGATGTCGATGGATGGCAAGCGGGTGTGCGCGTACCTGCCGTCGCTCGACGAGGACAAGAAGAAGCAGGTGTATTACTACGCGATCTTTCCGAATCTACTGATCAGCGCGCACCCGGACTACGTCATGGTGCACACGCTGTGGCCGATCGCCGCGAACCGCACGAGACTCGTTTGCGACTTTCTATTCCACGCGTCAGAGTCGCCCAAAGAGCTTTCGAATATTCTGGATTTTTGGGACATGACGAACAAGCAGGACTGGTTCGTCTGCGAGCTTGCCCAGCAGGGCATCAGCTCACGCGGCTACACGCCGGGGCCGTACTCGAACCGCGAAGAACTGCTCTATGCGTTTGACCAGTTCATCGTGAATCGACTGAAAGCGTTTCGAGACGTCTGACGAGGGACGTGGCCGCGACAGGCGGCCCACTGGCCTGTGTAGCAAGCGCTACTCAGTTGCGAGGGGACGTCGATCCGCTCAGGCGATCTGATGGACAAAGCGACTCGCTGAACAAAACAAGCGGACGCACTACGCAACAGATCGTCAGGCTTGGCACACCGCTACGAAGTCCTGACGTCCTAACGTCCGCTCGCAGATGTACGATGGAGTGTTTGTATTGGGAGTCTCTTTGGACCAATTACACGACCTCGCCGACAAGCGGCTAATCGTCGGCTGCATTCACTGCGGCGGCAGTGAAGAAACACGCGATCATTCGCCGTCGAAGGTCTTTCTGGACGAACCTTTTCCTGAACAACTGCCGAAGCTCCCTTCTTGCGAGCCTTGCAATAACGACGTATCCAAAGACGAAGAGTACGTCGCCTGCTTGATTGAGTCGGCGATAGCTGGTTCAGCAGATCCCAGCGCCATGCGCCGGCCAAAGATCCGCGCGATCCTTGGGAGAAGTGTCGGACTTCGCGCCCGGATCGGCGCTGCGCGGACGGTCTCCGCCTCAGGCACATCATTCGCGGTCGAAACTGGACGGATCAATAACGTACTGACAAAATTAGCTCGTGGACATGCGGTATTTGAACTGAGCCGCCAGCTACTTAGTCCTCCGGCGACGATCGCCTACCAGGTTCTCGCCACAATGGAGAACGACCAGCGAGAGAAGTTCGAGGAAATCCACTTCGTTGGACTTTTGAATGAGATTGGCTCAAGGGCGACGCAGCGGATGATGGTTCTTCAGATGTCTCTCCGCGCGGCGGACGGGACGCCCAAGGAAATGGGCATGGTGGTGAATGACTGGCTGGATGTGCAGGAGGGGCGCTACCGGTATCTGGCGATCGATCACGGTGCCTCGGTTGTAGTGAGAATTGTTATCGCCGAGTACCTCGCATGCGAGGTTATTTGGACCGATGAGGACGGCCCGCTTTCAGATTCTCAATAGACTCTGAACTCATTGCGGAGTTGATTCTTCTCAAGCAGTACGCCGGGCGTTTTGCCAGGTCGTGCTCCCAGATTCTCAGCACCCGCCACCCCTTACTCCGCAGTGCCGCATTGGCGCGTTTGTCTCGTTGAACGTTGGCGGTAAGTTTGACGCGCCAGAAATCAGAGTTGCCAGCAGGTAACTTGCAGTGTTTCGGGCAGACGTGCCAGAAGCAACCATCGACGAAGACCGCAATTTTCTTCCTCGGAAACGCGAAGTCCGGCCTTCCGGGCAGGGACAAGTGACGGCGCCAGCCTTTAAGGTTCTCACGCCGCATCACGATGGCCAGCCGAATCTCTGTATCCCGATTACCCCGACCTAGAATCTTGGACATGACGGCCGAACGCTTCTGCTTTGAAAAGACGTCCGCCATTTTCGTATCTACGGCCTGAAACCCAGGCGCTTCGCTTCTGCCATCATCTTCACCCCTTGGGCTGCCTGCTTTGGTGAGGGATTTCTCTTTGACGCAATCAGCCGGCCAATTCCAAAAGCAATGGATCGCTGCCAAGGCTGCAGATTGTCAGTCTCCTTGGCCCATCTCGAAAGGTTGAACCATGTTTCAGCGCTGTCCTCGACGACTTCCGCTATCTCAGCGATACTCTTGCCGCTGATTTCCTCTTCACTCTTTCTGGTGCCGCGCCGCTCTACGACGGGCCTGCTCGTGTCGATCAGTTCGGCACGAAGCGCATTCGGAACAGTTATCGATGTATCGCGAAATTCATCCCAGCACTCCTCTCGTTTTGACCACTCACCTGGGTTCCGACGGTTCGGCGGGGGGTTGACGATGTGCTTGTTGGCGTGTACTGACACGCGCTCGATCGCGTCACAAAGTGCCTGCGAGAGCTTCTGATCCTGCCAGATTCTTTCCAGGTCGATGCGCTGGCTCGTATGATGGGCGAGCCAAGCAAGGGTGTAAGTGACGATCTGCGCCCTGAAGCCGCCAAACTTTTGCGTGCCGACGATTCTTTCAGCCGCTCGGAACAGGATCGCCTTGGCCACGAGCCGTCTGAAGTATTCCTCGTCTGCGGTGGGGTAACCCTCGTCGACCGTGAGCGCCGTGAACTTGACGAAGTTTTTCTCAGCACCCAGACACACGAGATGCGGATGCTGGTTCCAAGTGTTCTGAAATTTCGCCAGATCGGTCTTTGTGAACTTCTGCTTCAACGGATTCCAGGTCTCAAACGCTCGCATTCGGGCCGGAGTACCTTCCCGGCCCTTGTCGTCGAGATACGAACCTCTGGCTCTTTCGTAGAACCAATGGCTCTGCCGGTCAGTGCCACTCGCTGCGGGAGCCCAAATTTGTCGAGACAACTCCTCCAGCTTCACGTGAAACGGATGGTTTGCCGAGAAGTCGGCCGCATTAACCTTGTTCTGGCTATTGGCATACTGAGAAATCAACGGCACAAATTTGTCGACCTGGCCTGGATCACTCAGTACCGTCAATTTCATCTGAACGCTTAAGTTCGAGAGATCTGCCTTGTCTCGCTTCGCGGCGTGATAGATGGACGCAGTGGTCTGTCCTCCGTTCACAATCTGAAAGTCCTTTGCACTTCGAATTGCAAATCCCGCCTTCGGACTGCCCTCCATCTGCACAAGCTCGGCGGTGGCGGAGATACCATTGTTATAGGCGAGAAATCTCTCTGGATGACCCGCGATCGTGTCCCTGATGCCTTTATTTACTTTCCCCTTGGCCTGTAGGAATGAACGAACGTTCCTTTCCAGCAACCTCGGTCCGTATTCTCCGTAGAGCCTTGCTAGGAGCTCACCCGGAAAGAACGCTAGGAATGTACGGTATGCCGCCGTACTCGATGGCGCCTCAATGCACGGCACCGGACCGCCGAAATCCTTCGCGAAGTCGATTTCGATCGTCTCGCGTTGCATTCGCGACGAGACAAATCGTCGAAGCTTCTCGATATCCCAGAGGTAATACCTCACTTCGATTCCCCGGACCGTCAGCGGCTTGAGGTCGATGCTTCGAGCCACGCCATCTGTCAGCAGGAAAAATCTGGCGTTCGAGATTTCGTCGCGTTTGGCATGAATCTGCTGAGCAACATCAAATATGGGCGACGATTCCTCAAGCTTGAGGTGCACTCCATCAAGTGCCCCTTCAAGAAACCGCTGAAGCCATCGATAGTGTGTGGAGATTTCTGTCTGCGTAACGGACACAGGCGGGACTTGGCCGTGATACGCGGAAACAAGAAGGTCGACGCATTCCGAATCCCCAGACAGGCTGAACCCATTCAGCTTGTCGCCGCGGTGTGAATTCTTGTGGTAGCACACCTCCCCATCGTCGAGCTCGTTGGCTTGCGCAAGGTATTCAATCATCACCTCCGTGAACTTGTCCTCGCGAAAATGATCGGACTCCTCGTCCTCGCAACGTGACAGAACTTCTTGACGGAATTCCTGGGCGAAGTCGTCTAGGTTCATTGTGAGTTTCGGATGGATGAGCGCATGTCAGCTTCAGAGATCAGGAATCGGTCACACTCAGTCTTCAGGATTGAGTAATGAAGATCTGCAATTCCGATCCGAATGTCCGCCGGCGTTATCCTGGGAAAATCGTCGCGGACGTCAAACGAATTCTCGGAGCGGACTGCAAAGCGGATTGCATAGGTCTCAGCCTGAGAATCTAGATACCCGCTCTCGAGCAGGCGACGGCTGAACAATGCGGCAGTGGAGGGGTCCGATACAAGGTCGGCTCTGATGAGAGTTACGAGGTCCGGCAAGGAAAGGCCGCCACCGCCAAGCCGTTCTACCACCAATCCGAATAACACAAGACGGCCACGATTCGGTGAATCCAATTGGATTTCACTACTGATCGAGAATCTGACGGGTTGCTTGGTCGAAGTTGCCTTCACCTCAATCGCCAGGTGCGTGAGATGAAAATCCTTCGCCATTCGACCCGGACCGCTCCAAGCCCGGATTGCCGAGCTTGCTGGCAACTCCTTGAGCAGGAAGGAACGAATAAACCACAGTTCGGCAAACAAACCCTGTTGCGCATCATCACCCAAACCGGACTTCGGGAGAGCGTCCAGGAATGCCTGCCACTCTTCGATTCGATCAATGAACGCACGGAAGGCATCGACATCGGTATCGGCGGCCGCAGCGTTTTCCACGACGTCGTTACCGACAACGTTGAAG
>JBKJHW010000064.1:0-3190 GCA_046598935.1 Vicinamibacterales bacterium
TTTCTCGGCAAAGAGACGCGCGACTACACGCGCGCCACGACCGTGCAGAAAGTCATGCGCGTCAGCGGCAAGCACAACGATCTCGACAACGTCGGTCCCTCGCACCGCCATCACACCTTCTTCGAGATGCTCGGCAACTTCTCCTTCGGCGACTACTTCAAGAAAGACGCGATCCCGTTTGCCTGGGAACTGCTGACGAGCGTATGGGGACTCGATCCCAAGCGGCTCTATCCGACGATCTTCAAAGGCGAGAACGGCATTCCGCGAGACGACGAGTCGTTCGAGATCTGGACGAAGTTCGTGCCGGCAGAACGCATCACCGCGCTCGGCGCAGCCGACAACTTCTGGTCGATGGGCGAAACGGGGCCGTGCGGACGCTGCTCGGAAATCATGTATTACCGGCCAGACGCGCCGTGCCCGGAGAACGTCTGCCGCGGCATGGCGTGCAGCTGCGACCGATACTTCGAGGTCTGGAACAACGTGTTCATGGAGTTCAACCGCGACGCGACCGGCACGCTGAATCCACTGCCGGCGCTGTCGGTCGATACGGGAATGGGCTTCGAACGCGTGACGTCGGTGCTCCAGAACAAGCTGTCGAACTATGACACCGACATCTTCATGCCGCTGCTCACCGCGATCGGCGAGCGCGCGGGACGCGGCTACACGAGCTTCCCCGGCGGCGGCGATCATCCGGACGTCTCGATGCGCGTGATCGCCGATCACCTGCGCGCGATGACCTTCCTGATCGCCGACGGCGTCCAGCCGTCGAACGAGCACCGCGGGTACGTGCTGAGAAAGATCATGCGCCGTGCGATGCGTCACGGCAAGAAGCTCGGCTTCACCAAGCCGGTGCTGTTCGAGCTTGCCGAAGTGGTCATCACCCACATGGGCGCGGCATACCCGGAGCTCACCCGCAACCGCGACGCGATTGTCCGAGGCATCAAGAGCGAGGAAGAACGTTTCGACGCCGTGCTCGTCTCGGGTTTGCCAAAGCTCGAGGAGTTGCTTGACCGGACAGCGGCCGCCAAGTCGAAGACGGTGTCGGGCGATGAGGTCTTCCGCCTGTACGACTCGCTCGGCGTGCCCTTCGATTTCGCCGACGATCTCGCCGGACAGCGCGGGATGAAGATCGACAAGGACGCCTACAACACAGCCATGAACGCGCAGAAACAGCGCGCGCGCAAATCGGCGAAGTTCAAGGTCGAAGCCGGCACAACTGTGAAGGACTTCGACGAGCGGTTCGTCGGGTACGACGCCACGTCGCACGCCGGCGCGAAGATCCTCCACCTCGTCGACGAGAACCTCGCGCCCATCGCGTCCCTGACACAGGGACAGCGCGGCGGCGTCGTCCTCGATGTGACGCCGTTCTACGTCGAGTCAGGCGGCCAGACCTCCGACGAAGGCACCATCGCATCCGACAATGCCCGCGCCATCGTCCTCGACGTCAGCAAGAAGTTCAGCAAGTCTCGCGTGCATCTGATCGAAGTCGAGAATGGCACGCTGTCGGTTGGAGAGACCGTGGCCGCAACGGTCGATGCGCAGCGGCGCGATGCGATCCGGCGCAATCACACCGCGACCCACCTGCTCCATGCAGCGCTCCGGCAAGCGCTCGGATCGCACGTCCGTCAGAAGGGCTCGCTCGTCGCGCCCGACCGGCTCCGTTTTGACTTCGCTCACGATTCCCCGGTCTCCGATGACGAACGCCAGGCGATCGAACGCGCTGTCAACGCGCGCGTCTTCGCCAACTCGGCAGTCACGACCGAAATCAAAAACACCGACGATGCGATCAAGACCGGCGCGATGGCGCTCTTCGGCGAAAAGTACGGCGACAACGTCCGCGTCGTCACCGTTCCGGGCTTCTCCATCGAACTCTGCGGCGGCACGCACGTCCGCGCGACAGGAGACATCGGACCGTTCGTGATTACGGAGGAATCCGGCGTCGCCGCGGGCATCCGCCGTATCGAGGCGCTGACCGGGGACGCCGCCGTGGCGCATTTCCAGTCCATCGGCGGCTCCCTGGCGAAAACGGTGGCGGCGCTCAATGTGAGCGCGCCACACGCCGCCGAGGCCGTCGCCAGGCTTCAGGCTGAAGTGAAACGCCTGTCGAGGGAGAACGATCAGCTCAAGATGAAAGCCGCACTCGGCGGCTCAGCCAAAGGCAGCGATGCCGACGACGTCGTCGTGATTGGCGATGCGAAATTTGTTGCCCGGCGTGTCGCCGGCCTGGAAAAAGACGCGCTTCGAAGTTTGTCGGATTCGCTGCGCGACCGCATTCAGCGCGGCGTCGTCGTGATCGCGGCTGAAAACGAAGGCAAGGTCTCGCTGCTCGTGTCCGTCACCAAAGACCTGACGGACAAGATCAACGCCGGAGCGCTGGTAAAGGAGTTGGCGCCCATCATCGGCGGCGGCGGCGGCGGCCGTCCCGACTTCGCGGAAGCCGGCGGCAAGGACGCGTCGCAGATCGACGCGATGCTCGCGAAAGCGCGCGAGCTGGTAGCAAAACAACTAGCGTAGCCGCCGAGTTCGAGACCACTCGGCGCTACAAGTATTTGTAGGGCGCGCTGGTTTCGAAGCGCGCCGCTGGCAAAGTTCTTATCTATACGGCGTTGACGGAGCGCCGAACGGCTCGGGCGGCGGCCCGGCCGTGTAGGCCTGCCAGAGCATGCCCCGCGCCGTTACCGCAAATGACCGGCTGCCCGTCTGCCCGAAAGTCTGGGGCACTGCCGATGCGTAGTACGCGGACTGCGTCGCCGTGCCGTTGCAATCATTTTCGCCCGGAGCCGCGTCCGCACCTGGCGCGATCGCGAAGACATAACCGGCTTTGATCGGAGTGGCCGCAAGGGCCAGATCGTCCGAAAGATACGCTTCGTTCGTGCCAGGCGACGGCGCGCCCAGCGTCGCAAATGTCGTCGCGTATCCGCCGTTGCCGCACGAGAGCGAATAGCCGACCTGGGCCTGCGACACGGCCTTCAGCGACGCAGCCGCCGACACCTCGTTACCGCTCTGCTTCGTCTTCAAAAGGTTGGGGATCGCCACGGCCGCGATGATGCTGATGATCGCGACGACGATCAGAAGTTCAATGAGGGTGAAACCCTGCTCGGATGCATGCGATTTGGGAGCCATAACTGACCTCATTAGACGCAACGCCGCGAAAATCAGTCGGCGACTGACCAACTTTAACGCAGTTGCG
>JBKJHW010000028.1:0-27524 GCA_046598935.1 Vicinamibacterales bacterium
TCTTGAACCAGGAGATGATCGAAAACCCCATGCTCGAGGAGCAGCCCCTCGACGAGGCGCCCACCCCCGAGGCGGCCACCGCCGAGGCCGCCGAGGCCGAAGCCGTTACCAAGCCGGACGAAAAAGGCGATAGCTGGGACGACGCCGACTACGAATACTTCTTCGGCGAATACCTCGAGGACGGATACCGGGGCGCCAAGCCTGCCGTCGAGATCCGCGAACTGCCGCCAATCGAAAACACGCTCTCGACGCGCGGGTCGCTCGCTACCCACCTGAAGTGGCAACTGAGCCTGCAGAGCGCAGATGATCTCCTACGCGAGATCGGCGAAGCCATTGTCGGCAACATCGACGAAGACGGCATGCTGGTCGCATCGCTCGAGGAGATCGCCGAGCTCGGCGACTGGCAGATGGCCGACGTCGAGCGCGCGCTGGCGCACATCCAGGGTTTTGACCCGATCGGCGTCGGCGCCCGCGACCTGCAGGAATGCCTGCTCCTGCAGCTCAAGCACCTGGGCCTCGCCGGCACGACGACTGAAATGCTCGTGCGAGACCACCTGCGGCTGCTGCAGAATCACAAAATCCCCGAGCTGGCGAAGTTGACCGGGCTTGAACCGGAAGAGGTGAAGCAGCACCTCGAGATCGTGCGTCATCTTGATCCGAAGCCGGGCGCCCGTTACACGCCGCCCGATTCGCAGTACGTGATCCCCGACGTCTACATCATCAAAACCGAAGAGGGCTACAAAGCCGCGCTCAACGAGGACGGCTTGCCGCAGTTGCGCATCAGCCCGGTCTATCGCCGGCTGCTCGACAAGGCGGGCGACGCGTCGGATGAGACGAAGGCGTACGTCAAAGACAAGTTTCGATCGGCCCTCTGGCTCTTGAAGAGTGTTGATCAGCGGCAGCGCACCATCGTCAAAGTCGCGACGAGCATCATCACCTTCCAGCGCGAGTTCCTGGACCGCGGCATCGAGCATCTCCGGCCGCTCGTCCTGCGCGACGTCGCGAACGACATCGGCATGCACGAGTCCACGGTCTCGCGCGTCGTGAACAATAAATACATGCACACGCCGCAGGGTGTGTACGAGATGAAGTACTTCTTTCACAGCGGGATCAGCAGCGCGTACGGCGACAACGTGTCGTCGGTCACGGTCAAGCAGCGGATCAAGCGGATCATCGACGCCGAGGACGCGAAGCGCCCGCTGAGCGACTCGAAGATCATGAACATCCTGCAGAAGGAAGGCCTGGCGCTCGCGCGCCGGACGATCGCCAAATACCGCGAAGAACTGAAAATTCCGACGTCGAACCAGCGGAAGGTCTTGTACTAGTGAGCGCCAACGCACTGGCCCGGCTCAGTGAGCGCCCGCGAGCGGGTCTGCAGTAGATGAGCCGCGTCACCGTCGGGTCGTTGCTCGGCGCGCGCGGCGCCGCGTCGGGACTCGACGCGGACCTGCTTGCCGGGTCCGCAGGGCTCGATCGTCCGATCAATCTGCCCTACATCCAGAAGACAGGTCTGGCGCTGGCCGGTTTCGACGAATACCTCCGCTCCGGCCGCGTGCTGGTTTTCGGTGAAAGCGAAATCCGGTTCCTCGAACGGATGAATGCCGACACGCGCATCGGCTCGCTGCGGCGGCTGTTCGCGCGCGATCTGCCGTGCGTGCTCGTGACCAGCGGTTTCGACGCGCCGGCCGAGATGATCGCGGAGGCCGAGCGTTCCGGGGTGCCGCTGCTTCGAACCAGTTTGCCGACGCCGATCGCGATCGCCCGGCTCAACGCCCATCTGGAAGACCAGCTGGCGCCTCGCGAAACGCGGCACGGCGTGCTGATGGACATTCTCGGCCTGGGCGTATTCATCGCCGGCGAGAGCGGGATCGGCAAAAGCGAATGCGCGCTCGATCTCGTCGTGCGCGGCCATCGGCTCGTGGCCGACGACACGGTCGAAGTGCGCTGCCGCGCCGAGTCCACGGTCATCGGCGTCTGCCCGGAGCTCACGCGCGGCCACATCGAGATCCGCGGCATCGGGCTCATCAACGTCGCCGACCTCTTCGGTATCTCCGCAACCCGCACGTCGAAACGCGTCGAGCTGATCGTGCAGCTCGAGCGGTGGGAACCGGGCCGCGCGTACGACCGCCTCGGCCTCGACACCGAAATGCAGGACATTCTCGGCGCGAAAGTGCCGCTCGTGCGCATGCCTGTCGCGCCGGGCCGCAACCTGGCGATGCTCGTCGAAGTGGCTGCGCGCAACCAGCTCCTGCGGTCGCGGGGACGCCACGCGGCGAAATTGCTGGCCGAGCGGCTGGAGCGCCGGCTCGAGACAATGGCCGAGCGCGATTCCGACGAAGGCTTCGGAGACGACCTGTGAAAAAGGCCTCAGCACGCGGGTCGAGGTTCATCGTGGTGACGGGGCTGTCCGGCGCCGGCAAATCGCAGGCGATTCGCGCGCTCGAAGATCTCGGGTTCTTCTGCGTCGACAACCTGCCGGTTGCGCTGATCCCCACGTTCGCCGATCTCACCAGCAGTCGCGGCAGCGTGACGCGCGCCGCCGTCGTCATCGATGTGCGCGAGGGCAAGACGCTGGCGACGCTGCCAAAAAGCTACGCGAAGCTCAAGCGGCGCGAGGAGCTCGATCCCCGGTTGCTGTTTCTCGAGGCTGACGAGGCGATGCTCGTGCGACGGTTCAGCGAGACGCGGCGGCCGCATCCGCTGGCCAAGAAGCGCTCGCCGAAGGAAGGCCTGCGCGAGGAGCGGCGGCTGCTCGAGCCGATCAAGAAGCTCGCGGACGCCGTGATCGACACGACGAACCTGACGGTGCACGATCTGCGCCGCCTCGTCGTCGAGTTCGCGACCGGCAGCACGACGCCGTCGCCGATGACGGTCAACGTGATCAGCTTTTCGTTCCGCCGCGGCGTGCCGCTCGAGGCCGATCTGGTCTTCGACGTGCGCTTCCTCAAAAACCCGCACTTCGTACCGGCGCTGCGGCCCTTGACCGGTCAGGATCGCCGCGTCTCGAGATACGTGCTCACGCAGGCCGGCTCGCGCAAGTTTCTCAAGCTCACGACGGACCTGCTGCGCTTCCTGCTCCCGCAATACACGGCGGAAGGGAAGTCGTACCTCACGGTCGCGATCGGCTGCACCGGCGGCCAACATCGGTCCGTCGCGATTGCCGAGGAGCTCTCGAAACGATTGGGCCGCCTCCGCGGCGCCAAGACACGACTGCGGCATCGGGAGATCGCCGCGGTGCGATAAGAGGCCGCCATGTCCAGTCCATCCACGCCCCGCATCGGCGTCGTCGTCATCAGCCATGGCCAGTTCGCGACAGAGCTGCTCAACGCGGCTGAGATGATCGTCGGCGATCTGCCGGGTTTTACCGCCGTCTCGATCGGCTGGCACGATGACGTCACGGTCGCGCGGGACGCGATCGCGATGGCGATCGAGAAAGTCGACCGCGGGCGCGGCGTGCTGCTCCTCACAGACATGTTCGGCGGGACGCCCACCAACCTCGGGCTGTCGTTTCTTGCAGAAGGCCGGATCGACGTCGTGACCGGCGCGAATCTGCCGATGCTCATCAAGCTCGCGAAGATCACGGAGGCGGGTGACCTGGTGTCGGTGTCGCGCGAAATCTGCGATCACGGCCGGGCCGCGATTCGCGTCGCGTCCGACCTGCTGCGCGCCGATACAGACGGCACGAGCGGCAAGGGCTAGCGGCATGCGCGAGGTCCAGGCCCCGGTTGTGAACCCGCTCGGGCTTCATGCGCGCGCCGCCGCGCGGTTCGTGCATCTCGCGGGGCAGCACGTGAGTCACATTGAGGTCGGCCGGGGCACGCGGATCGTCGACGGCAAGAGTATTCTCGGACTGTTGATGCTGGCCGCCGCGCGGGGCACCACGATCATGATTCGCGCCAGCGGCGCGGATGAAGACGCTGCTGTCGACGCGCTCGCGGCATTCACCGCGCGCGGGTTCGACGACCCGGTATGACGAGCGGCTTCGACGCGATATGACAAAGTACAACGGTCGCGGCGTCGCGCCGGGCGTTGCGCTCGGGCGCGCGGTGGTTGCGGCGCGCGACGCGCGCGATGTGCGGTATCGGCTGGCTGCGAGCGGCGTGGACCGCGAGCGCCAGCGGCTCAGAGCCGCGCGCGACCAGACGCGCAAGCAGCTCGAAGAGATTTCGGCGCGCGTCTCGCGGACGGTCGGACCGGCGCAGGCGTCGATCTTCGCCGCGCAGGTCATGATGCTCGACGACCCGCTGCTGGTGTCGCGCGCCGACGCGCTCATTCGCGCCGAGCGCATCAATGCCGACTGGGCCCTGCAGCGGGCCATCGAGGAGCTGCACAACGTGTTCGCGCGCGAGGGCGACGCGTGGCTGTCGGAACGCGTCGGCGATCTCGCGGACGTGAGCGGCCGGCTGCAGCGCAATCTCCGGCCTGGCCACGATCCGCTGGCCGATCTTGTCCGCGACATCGATCCGCCCGTCATCGTCGTCGCGCGCGAGTTGCCCGCGTCTGTGGCGGCGCAGTTCGACTGGACGCGCGTGCGCGGGCTCGTCTGCGAGGTGGGCAGTCCCACGCATCACACAGTAATTCTGGCGCGTTCGCTCGGCGTGCCTGTCGTGATCGGCCTCAGCGGCGCCACGCAGGCGATTACCGCCGGCCAGATGCTGGCAATTGACGGCACGTCCGGCGAAGTCGCGGTCGACCCCACCGAGGAAGTCCAGGAGCGCTGGCGGCA
Organism: Vicinamibacterales bacterium; assembly: GCA_046598935.1. Lineage (GTDB taxonomy): Bacteria > Acidobacteriota > Vicinamibacteria > Vicinamibacterales > SCN-69-37 > SCUN01. The sequence goes on from JBKJHW010000028.1 coordinate 4,727, forward strand.
ACGCGCCCGGCTGGCGGTTTCCGCGCTGGCCGCGCTTGACGATCTGCGGGGCCGGCCGGCGGTGACGGCCGACGGCGTGCGCGTGGTACTCGAGGCCAACCTCGAGATCGCCGACGAGATCGCGCGCGTGCTCGACGCCGGCGCGGAAGGTATCGGCCTCTATCGGTCGGAGTTCCTGCTCGATGCGGGCCATCCGGATGCGACGGCCGAAGACGCGCAGGTCGCCGTGTATTCCGGCCTCCTCGCGGCGATGCGGCCGAAACTCGTCACAATCCGAACATTCGATGCCGGCGAAGACCGCGGACGCGAAGCGGAAGGCGTCGCCTGGCGGACGGGCGGCCATCGGGACCGGTTCGGCCTGCGCGGCATACGGTCCGGCCTTCAGCACGACGAACGGTTTCGCACCCAGATCCGCGCGCTCATCCGCGCGAACGCCGCATCGAAGACTGCGGCGTTGCCCTCCGAAGCCTTGGCGGAGGAGGGCGCGCGCTCAGGCACCTTGCGCATCCTGTTGCCGTTTGTGACCTCCGCCGAAGAGATGCGCGACGCCTGCCGGATGATCTCTGAGATCGCGCTCCAGGCGGGTCTCTCGGCGGACCTGAAGGGGATCCCGATCGGCGCGATGATCGAAGTGCCATCCGCGGCGCTCACGACAGACGCGCTCGCGCGCGAAGCCGATTTTCTCAGCGTCGGCACGAACGATCTGATCCAGTACACTCTAGCGGTCGATCGCACCGACGAGCGGCTCGCGGGGCACTACGAGCCGATGGCGCCCGCGGTGTTGCGGCTGTTGCGGCTGATCGCCGTGGGGGCGCGGGCCACCGCCGGTGACATCACCGCCGGCGTGACCGCCAAGCCGTTGTCAGTCTGCGGCGAGATGGCCGCCGACCCGCTGTTGGTCGCGCTATTGGTCGGCCTCGGGTTCCGGCGCTTCAGCATGACGCCGTCGGCCATTCCGATCGTCAAGCGGGCGCTGTTGGCGCTCGACAGCCGCGAGGCGCGCACGCTGGCCCGGAAAGCCGTCCGGGCCGCGTCCGCCGAAGCGGTGCATCAGTTATTGCTGCCGATCGCCGACGCGATGCATGCGCGCGCGGTGGGGCAGCCGGCGACTACCGGAGATAAAACATGAGCGATGTGACGCGAGTGGACAAGCCCTGGGGCTACGAAGTTCATTGGGCCAAGACCGAACGCTACGTGGGCAAAGTGATCCACATCAACGCCGGCCACGCCCTGAGCCTGCAGTACCACAACCTCAAGGACGAAACCGTCCACGTGTTCTCAGGGAAAATCCTGTTCGAGCGCGAAATAGACGGCCAACTCGTCGGCCGCGAAATGGGCCCGGGCGAATCAGAACACGTCACGCCGAAAACGGTTCATCGCATGACGGCTATCGAGGATTCCGATGTCTTGGAGGCTTCTACTCCCGAACTTCACGACGTCGTACGTCTTGAGGATCGCTACGGTCGTAGCGGTACCTAGAGTGCCAAGGGCCTAGAGTTCCAAAGTAAAAGTGCCAGGGGACCGAAGTGCCCTGCGAACAATGGCACTCCGAACCTCTGGCACTCTTACTCTGGGACGCGAGGCCCCTGGCACTCTAGAACGGAATATCGTCGTCGTTCGGCGCGTCGACAGGCGTGAAGTCGGGCCCGCCGCCGTGATCGTCGTGGTCGCCCCCGGGCGCTGAGCCGTAGCTCGACGCTGCGCCTCGGGCCGGCGCCGCCGCGCGAGGACCACCAGGGCCGCCGCCACCACCGAGCAGTACGACACGATCGGCGCGCACTTCCGTGTTGTAGCGGTCTTTGCCGTCCTTGTCGGTCCACTTGCGCGTCTGCAAGCGGCCCTCGACATAGATCTGCTTGCCTTTGACCAAATAGGTATGAATCGCCTCGGCGGTCTTCCCCCAGATAACGATGTCGTGCCACTGGGTGTCTTCGCGTTTGTTGCCTTCGCGGTCGTTGTAGCGCTCGGTCGTCGCGATGCGGCAGGACGCAACAGGGGCGCCGCCCGTCGTGTACCGAAGCTCTGCATCCTTGCCAAGATTGCCGATCAAAATGACCTTGTTCACGCTGCCCATGTGTTTCTCCTCGCTGGTCTATGAATTACTTAATACGCTCGAGCGCGCTCTTTGAGAGTGGTACGAAGGTGCTGTCCGGGAATGTCTTGATGATGTGCTGGAAGTCGGCGCGTGCCTGGTCCTTCATGCCGACCTGCTCGTACGCAAGGCCGCGCGCGTAATACGCCTGGTCTTCCCACGGGCTGCCTTTGTGGTTCGTGATGACGGCGCCGTAGGCCTGGATCGCTTCGCGGTACCGGCTCGAATATTTGTAGGCCTCGCCGATATTGAACTGCGCCTTGTAGGCGTCGGGCGACGTGGGGAAGCTGCGCAGGTACGCCTGAAATCCGCTGATCGCCAGGTCGTAGTTGCCCGACATGTAGTCGCTCCACGCGCCTTCGTAGTACGCCTGCGGAGATGCAATCGGGTTCTGCGGAGCAGCGGGCGGCGGTGTCGCGCCGGTGGGACTACTGCCTCCGGGCGCCGCGGTCGTCTGCTGGCTCAACGCCGCCAGCGCCTGCAGCACGCTGTTCTGCAGCGATTGCAGCCCTTGCCGGATGGTTTCGAGTTCGTGCGTGAGCGTCGAGATGCGGACGTTCGTGTCGTCACCCTTCTCGCGCAGGATGCGGACGCTGTCAGTCAGCTGATCGGTCAGGATTTTCTGCTCGGCAAACGACCGGCGCACCGACGTCGCCGCGTCGTCCTGCTTCGTGGTGACGACCTTGACCGACTCGGCGAGCGTGTTCACGGCGAGCCGCAGCTGCTGCACTTGCTCCTGCAGCATTCTCAGGTCCGCGAACATCTGCTGATGCTCGCGGTTCTGCGCGTGAGCGGCAGCGGGAACGGCGAGCGCCAGCGTGAGCGTCGTGACAGTCAGGATCCTGCGCATCGGATGAACCTTTACTTGGCCGTCACCACGAAATGCGCGCGACGGTTCTTCGAGAACGCGGCCTCTTCGCGAGCCGGATCGAACGGGAATTCCTTGCCGTAGCTGACGGTCTTCACGCGGTCGGTGCCGACGCCCAGCGCGGCAAGCGCATTCTTGGTCGACAGCGCACGGCGTTCACCGAGCGCCAGGTTGTACTCCGGAGTGCCGCGCTCGTCGGTGTGGCCCTCGATCGTGACGACCCATGTGGTGTATTTCTTCAGCGTCCCCGCATTCTCAACGAGCACCTGTTGGCCGGCGGCATTGATCTGATCGCTGTCGTAGTCGAAGAAAATTGGCTTGAGGACCTGCGCCTTGTTGATCGTGTCGAGGTCTTTCGTCGAGATGTCGTCCGACGGCAGCGTTGTGACGACCGGCTCCGGCATCGGCGGGGGCGGCGGCGGCTCCGGCGGGCGCGTCGTCGCTGGCGTCACGGCCGGCTGATCCTGAATGACCTGCGGCGGCGTGGTCGGCGCCGCAACCGGCGGTTTCTTGCCGCCGCATGCGGAGATCGACACAGCCAGCGTGATCGTGAGCAGAACATCATTGCGCAATCGCAGCATCATCGGTCCTTTGTCAGTATACGGCGACTACTTCAAAAAACCAGACCAGCTGGGATACGTGTTACCACCCTGCCGGGTGAGTTGACGGACGTTCTTGCCATCGATGTCGATGGCGGCAATCTGGTGTTTTCCCCAGCGCGTCGTGAAAAACATGATGTGTCGGCCATTTGGCGCGAACGTTGGACTCTCGTTGGTCGCGATGCCGTCGGTGATTCGTCGCGTCTGCTTGGTGCTGAAGTCGTAGACGTCGATATCGTGGCCCATCGTGCTCGTCTGGCACGTGTACGCGATCATGAGGCCCGTAGTCGACGGCGCCCACGTTGGCCGATCAACGTGACCGCAGGCCGTCGGTAACACCGTTTGCTGAAGGCCTTCGGCGCTCATCGTGTAAATCCTGGGCGAGCCAGATCGATCCGAGACGAAGGCGATTTGCGCACCGTTCGGCGACCACCGCGGCGCGTTGTCGATCGTCTTGTGCGTCGTCAATTGCCGCAGGCCTGAGCCGTCGCGATTGACGACCCAGATGTCCATGCTGACGCCGCCGCGCGCGGATGCGAAGGCGATCTTCGTGCCGTCCGGCGACATGTCGCCCATGTAGTTCTGATTCCGGTCGCTGCCGCCAGCGGGTTTCGACGTGCCGATCTGACCAAACACGTTCTGCACGACGATGTCCGGGTAGACCGACGGTCCGGCTTGATAGCCCGTGTACAGCAGGCACCGTCCGTCGGGGCACCACGACGGCGCGATATTGAGCGAACCGTTCGACGTGACGCGCTGAGGATTCTCGCCGTCGTAGTCCATGATGTAGATCTCTTTCGCGGTCCGCTCTTCAATGGTCTGGCCGACCCGCTCGGCATCGCGCGTTGACGAAAAAGCGACACGGGTCATCGCGACGCCGTCGACTTGGCGAATGTCCTTATGGATCTCGTCGGAGAACGAATGGGCAATACGCCGGGCCCAGCGCGGCTGTCCTTCGCGGCCTTTACCGTAAGCCTGGCGCCTGTCCTTGATGCTCACCACGCGGACGTTGACGATGAAATTGCCGTTCGCCGCCTTCTCGACCGATCCAAGGGCGACGTAGTCCGCGCCAAGCCCTGTCCACCGTTCGTAAGGCAGGTCCTCGATCGTCTGCGCCGATGGCACACCGGCGAAGCTGTCAGCCGGCATCACGTTGAACTCGCGTTCGAACGCCAGGTCTGCTCGGAGAACATCCGTCAGGGTTTTGGACCCAGCTTGTGTCGCGGCGTCAGCCGTGAGTACCGTGAAAGCCGGCACGGCGATGATCGGCGGCCGACCCGGCTTGCCCAACATTTCGAGCACGAACCGTTGATCTTGCGCGGCCGAGGGAGCCGGGGCGGCTGTGGGAGTCGGCGCAGTTGCGGGCGCGGCAATCACCAATCCGCCGGCCGCCAGCAGCGTGAACGAAAGTGCGAGTTGTCTGGTCATCGTGTGTAGGTGAACTTCATCGTCATGAACATTTTCTGACCGGTGTACTTCGGTGGAAGGGGACCCATTTTCAAGAACATGATGGCGCGCTGTGCGGCCAGATCGAGCAGGTCGTAGCCGCTTTTCCTGCTGACCTTGATATCAGTAATCTTTCCGTCTTTCTGAATCACGAAGTCCACGTCAACGTCGCCCACGGCGTTCTGGTTGCGAAGCCACACCGCGTCGACACGGTTCTGCATTTCCTGAAAGTACTCGGTACAGCACGAGTCGATTTCCGCGCTGTTGTTGCCGCCACCGCTGCTGGAGAGACCAACTTCCAGTCCCTTCGCACCGGTTTCAACAAGGGCACTGCCAGGCGTCACCTTCGCGCCGGTCGCGGGCTTCGACACTGCCGGCGTTGGCGTCGTGGTTGGCGGTTTATCTGAAACCTTTGGGGGTGTCTTGACAACCGTAGCCGCTGGGTCCGGCGTCACCGTCTTCGGCGGCGCCACCGGCAAGATCGGCTCGCGCTTGGGTTCGACGACCTCATCGACCTTCTTGCCGCCGGTTGAGAGCATGCCGGTTCGCTTGACGCCCAGCGACCCAGCCCCAAGGCTGATCTTCATCGTCGGAAGCTCGGGCTTGGCCGCGAACCACGCCTGGGGCAGGATCGCGATGAGGACGATGAGAACGATGTGCGCCCCGAGCGAGAAGGCCACCGGGCGCCCGACGCTATCGAGCTCGCGTTGCCGCGCGAGCAGGATGTCGCTGACGCTTTCCGTCATGAGCCCACCTTCATCTACCGGGCGTATGGGGCTGCGTCGCCACAGAAATCTGCGTGATGCCGCCGGCAATCAGCGCGTCCCAGACCTTGATCAATTCCGCAAACGTGATGCCCCCGTCGCCGCGCAGGATCACGCTCTTGGTAGAGGTCGTCAGCACCGCCTGGCGCGCACGTTCCGGCAGATCAGTAATCAGGACGTAGTCTTCGCCAATCTGGATCTTGTCGTCGCGCCGGAACGTGATCGGCACCGTGATGTAGACAGGCTCCGACGTCGTCGGCTTCGCCGCGCGGGCTTCCGGAAGCTTCACGTCGAAGCCCTGCTGCATCATCGGGGCCGTGACCATGAAGATCACGAGCAGCACGAGCATGACGTCGACCATCGGGACGACGTTGATCTCGGCGAGGACGGTGGAAACGCGGCCGCCGCGGCTGCGATGCCGCGATCTGACGCCGCCTGAAGATGCTGAAGGTTCAAGGCGCGGCATGGTCTGCGGCCCCTATGTGAAATTACGTTCGGCGAGATTCAGGAACTCCATCGCGAAGTCGTCCATCGCAACGGTGAAGGCTTTCACCTTGCCCGTGATCTCGTTATAGAAGTAGACCGCCGGGATCGCCGCGAACAGCCCGAGCGCCGTGGCGATCAGCGCTTCCGCGATGCCCGGCGCGACGACGCCGAGACTTGACGAGCCCGCGCTGCCAATGCTCATGAACGAGTTCATGATGCCGATGACCGTGCCGAAAAGTCCGATGTACGGGCAGATCGACGCGGTGGTCGCGAGAAAGCCGACACGCTTTTCGAGTCGGCTGACTTCAACGCCCGCGGCGCGGAGCAGGGCACGGTCCAGGGCTTCAAGGCTCTTGAGCGTTGGACGCGGCGCGGCGCCCGCCGGCTTGCCCGCGTCGGGAGCGGCGTTGCGAAGCTGCGAGTTGATCTCCGCGTAACCCGCCTGAAACAGGCCGACCAGCGGACTGGCCGTCAGGTTCCCGCAGACCGACTGCACTTCGGAGAACCGGCTGCTCTTGCGGAAGACGTCCAGAAAGGTCGCCGTCTGTGCCGATGCGCGCCGCAACTGCGCGTACTTCGACAAAATCACGCCCCACGAGACAGCCGAAAAGATCACCAGCACTACCATCACCGCCTGGGCAAGCGGCGTGGCGTCGCGGATCAGAGTGACGAAATTAAGGTTGCCGGACGCTGTTTCCAAAAAAAACACATCGCGAGCGAAAGGGCGCTGCCGGGAAACAGCGCGATATGCTTGGCAGATTAGCACATGCTGCGCTTTCTCAGCATCCGCCATCTCGCAGTGATCGACGAACTCGAGATCGACTTCGACGCCGGACTCACCGTTCTCACGGGCGAAACCGGCGCCGGAAAGTCGATGCTCGTCGAAGCACTCGATCTGCTCGTCGGCGGCCGCGCCAGCGCGGACCTCGTGCGCACTGGTGAAGACACTGCTGCGGTCCAGGCCATCTTCGAGCGCCAGCCGGCAGGCGATGATGAGCCGGCAGGCGGAAAAAACGTGGGCCGCGAAATCATCGTCCGCCGCGAAGTCTCCGCGCAGGGCCGTTCGCGCGCATTCATCGGCGACGCGCTCGCGACAACCGCCGCTCTCAAGGAACTGGGCTCTGAACTTCTCGAACTGCACGGCCAGCACGAACACCAGGCGCTCTTGAATCCTGAATCTCACGGTCCGCTGTTAGATGAACGTCTGAGCGTTAACCTGCTCGAACACACATCGGAGACGTACGAACAGTGGCGCGAGGCGCGAGCCGCGCTGGAGCGTACGAACATGAGCGCGCGCGAGAAGGCAGCGCGCGTGGAGATGATTTCCTTCCAGCTGAGCGAGCTCGACAAAGTGCAGCCGAAGGCCGGCGAAGACGACGCGCTCGCTGCTGAGCGGAGCGTGTTGGCGAATGCCGACAGGCTGAGCCGGTTGTCGACGGAAGCCTACGGGCTCCTGTACGAGAACGAGACGGCCGCGCTGACCGAACTGGCCGGCGTGTGGAAGCGATTGGCGGAGCTTGCGGCGATCGATCCGCGGGCGCAGCCGTATCTCGATCAGCGCGACGAAGTAAAGTCGCGGCTCGAAGACCTGTCGTTCTTCCTGCGCGAATACGCGTCCGAGCTCGACGCGTCGCCGTCGCGGTTACAGGAAGTGGAAGACAGGCTCGCCGCGCTCGAACGGTTAAAGCGAAGGCACGGCCCATCGCTCGATGAGGTCGTCGCCAAACAGCAGGCGCTGCACGAGGAGCTGCACGCGCTCGGCGCAAGCGAAGAGCAGGCCGCCGCGCTCGAAGCGCGCGTCAGCCGAACCGCCGGCGAGTTCGTCGCCGCCGCGCGCTCGCTCTCTGAGGCGCGGAGCATCGCCGCCGCCGGGCTCGGGAAGTCTCTCGAGACCGGCCTCTCGGCGCTCGCCATGCCGAAATGCCGCGTGGATGTTCGCGTCACGTCGCACGAACGCGACGAGTCGCGCTGGTCGGGCCGCGGAACCGACGAGATCGAGCTCTATCTTTCGGCCAATCCTGGTGAAGATCTCCGGCCGCTCGCGCGCATCGCGTCGGGCGGCGAGCTGTCGCGCGTCATGCTCGCGTTGCATCAGCTCACAGCCGTCACTCCGCATCGAACGCTGGTCTTTGATGAGGTGGACGCCGGCATCGGCGGGGAAGCGGCCGACGCCGTCGGCGCGGAGCTTCAAGCTCTCGCCGGGCGATGCCAGGTCCTCTGCATCACACACCTCCCGCAAATTGCGGCGCGCGCGGACTCCCATCTCGCCATCGACAAGCGCGTCAAGGGCGGCCGAACGATGACCGTCATCAGCAAGCTCGACCAGGCCGGCCGCGAAAACGAGATCGCGCGAATGATCTCCGGCGCGGCGGTCTCTGCCACGGTCGTCGCGTCGGCGAAAGAGATGTTGGCCACACGCCAGAGAAGCGAAGCAAGAGCGAAAGGCGAAAGCGAAACGCGACCCAGGGCGAAAGCGAAGGGCACGCGTGGCAACTAAGATCGCGGGCGATCGCTCAAAGACATACGTAGTCGAAACCTACGGTTGCCAGATGAACTACCACGACGGCGAACGCATCAGCGGCTTGCTCGAAGCTGACGGCTACACGCCTGCGGCCTCGGAAGCCGATGCCGACCTCATCGTCGTCAATACCTGCAGCGTGCGGGAACTTGCGGTTCACAAACTTCGCTCCCGCCTTGGAGAGATCCGAAGCACAGCGGCCGAACACGGACGCGATCCGATGATCGCCGTGACCGGCTGTGTGGCGCAGCAGGAAGGCGACAAGCTGTTTGACGGGGCCGCGCCGATCGATGTCGTCGTCGGCACGCAGGCGATCAAGGAACTGCCGGCGCTGCTGGCAAAATCCCGGCAGGACCGCCGGCCGAGAGTGGACGTCAACCCGTACGAGGATGTCTCGTTTCCCCTCGGCCTCGCCAAGCCGACCGACGCCGTGCGCGCGTGGGTCACGATCATCGAGGGCTGCAATGAGTTCTGCTCATTCTGCGTGGTCCCCTACACGCGCGGGCACGAGCGAATGCGGCCCGTGGCTGACATCCTCGCCGAGGTTCGCGAGGCCGCCCGTACCGGACATCGCGAAGTGCAGTTGCTCGGGCAGATCGTCAATCACTACCAGGCGCCGGACGAGGCCTGCGATTTTGGCGAACTCATCGAGCGCGTCCATGACGTCGCTGGCATCGAGCGCATCCGCTTTGCGAGCCCTCATCCGCGGCATGTCACGCCCCGGCTGATCGCGTCGATTCGCGATCTACCGAAGGTCGCGAAGCACCTGCACCTGCCTGTGCAATCCGGCTCTAACCGGATACTGTCCGCGATGCGACGTCGCTACACGCGCGAGATCTATCTCGATCAGATCGAACAGCTCCGCTCAGAGATTCCCGGCATCGCGCTTTCCACAGACATCATCGTCGGCTTCCCGGGCGAGGGCGATGCGGACTTCGCGCTCACGATGGACCTGGTCGAGCGGGCGCGGTTCCACGCGATGTATTCGTTCAAGTATTCGCCGCGACCCAACACGCTGGCGATCAAGCGGATGGCCGACGACGTGACGGAAGGGGAGAAGCGGCAGCGGATTGTCGCGCTCCAGGACCGCCAGGCCGCCATTCAGGCCGAGCTGTACGGGGGCATGGTAGGCCAGGTGGAGTCAGTGCTGGTCGAATCCATATCGCGCCGCCGCGACTGGCAGCTCTCAGGCCGGACTTCGGGTAACCTCCTCGTCAACTTCGAGGGGTCGGCCGATCTCATTGGCACATTCGTGCCGGTACGGATTGTCGAGGCGGCGCCGTATAGTTTGCGGGGTGAGCGGGTGGGTGAGCCGGTGGTGGGTGAGCAGGTAAGCGGGAGGGCGGCCTCGGCCGGTCAAACAATTTGATGCTGATCGAGATGGCCATCCGAGGCCTGATGGTGGATCCCATTACGAATTTACCGATCGTGATTCTGCGCGACATCGACGGCCAGCGCGTGCTCCCGATCTGGGTCGGCGCTGTTGAAGCCAGCGCGGTTGCGCTCCAGATCGAGAACGTCTCGACGCCGCGGCCGCTCACTCACGACCTCATCCGCAATCTGCTCACGGAATTCGGCGCCGTGCTCGAGCGCGTCGTGATCCATGACCTCAAGGACAGCACCTTTTACGCATACCTCGAGCTGAAGCGCGATGGCGAATACACGCGCATCGATGTTCGGCCAAGTGACGGTCTCGCACTGGCCCTTCGGACAAAGGCGCCGATCTACGTTCACCCCCGCGTGATCGAACGAGCCTCGTCGACCCAGATCTCGACTGAGGATGCGGACCAGGAACGGCTCCAACAGTGGCTCGAAAGCCTCGATCCTGACGATTTAGGCTACAAGATGTAGTGTGTTTTGTTGACACGGCCCTAGGGCGTTCCTACAATGCCTGCAGACTGTTTTGATCATCTCCATTGCCAATCAGAAGGGCGGCGTCGGAAAGACGACAACCGCTATCAATCTTTCCGCGGCCCTGGCGCTGCGCGGCAAGCGCACTCTTCTCATCGATCTCGACCCGCAGGCCAACAGCACGATGTCCTACACGGACGTCTCGACGCTGACGCACTCGGTCTACGACGCGATTCTGGACCCGAAGATTGACTTCGCCGGCATCATCCGGCCGACCGCGCAGAAGAATCTTTCGATCGCCCCGTCGCGCATCGCCCTGGCCAAGCTCGAAGGCCGGTTGGTCGGGGAGCTCGACGCGCACTTCCGGCTCAAGGATCGCATCGCGCAGATCCGCAAGAGCTACGACGCCATCGTGATCGACTGCCCGCCGGCATTGGGTCTGCTGACGGTGAACGCTCTTGTCGCATCGACCCACTTACTGATACCGATCCAGTCCTCGTACTTTGCGCTCGAGGGGACCGACGACCTGCTCGAGACGATTGAGAAAGTCCGCTCGCGCGCCAACCAGGACCTCAAGATCATCGGCGTCGTGATCACCATGCACGACAAGCGGACGGCTCTGGCCCGCGACATTCGGGCTCAGATCGACAAGGTGTTCGGCAAGAAAGTGTTCAAGACGGTGATCACCAAGAGCGTCCGGCTCGAAGAGAGCCCGGCGTACAAGGAATCGATCTTCACGTTCGCGCCGGACTCGTCGGGCGCGACTGAGTATTACCGGTTGTGCGAGGAGGTTATCGATCGTGTCTAAACGCGGGTTGCCCACAACGCTGAAGATGCGCCACGACGCGCATTACGTCGACTCGCTGAGCGTCCCTGGCGGCGCGCCGATCGGGCGGATGGTGCTCATCGAGCACATCGACCCGAACCCAGACCAGCCGCGGCAGGCGATGGGCGACCTCTCGGAGCTGATCGCGTCGATCGGCGAAAAGGGGATTATTGAACCGCTGATTGTGCGCCAGCGCGGATCCCGGTACCAGATCATCGCCGGCGAACGGCGGTATCAGGCGTCGGTCCGGCTCGGCCTGCGAGAGCTCCCGGTCGTCATCCGGGAGGTCGATGACAACGAAATTATCGAGGTCGCGCTGGTTGAGAATATCCAGCGGAAGGATCTCAGTCCGTTCGAAGAGGCTGAGGCGCTGAACACCCTCGCTGACCGGTGCGGGTACACCCATGAGGACATGGCCCGGCGGCTGGGCAAGGGTCGCACGAGCATCACGGAGTCCCTGGCGATCTCTGAGATGCCCAAGGCGGTTCGCGATCTTTGTCGGCTGGCCGACATTTCTTCCAAGTCATTGCTTTTACAGGTAGTTAGGCAAGGGACTTCAGAGAAAATGATCGCGTTTATCGAGCAGCTCACGAAGGACGGCGCCACCGGGCCCGTCACCCGCGAGAGGGCTCGTAAGGCGGCCTCGAAGCCCAAGATCGGCCGTCCAAAGTCCTTCGTTTTCAACTACCGGCCGCCGACCAGAGCGTTCAATCTGAGCCTGAAATTCACGCGCTCGGACGTTGACAAGACCGAGGTGATCGCCACGCTCGAAAGCATCATCGCGGAGCTCCGCAAGGCTCGCGACAACTAGTCCGACGCAAGAGCGCTGAATACAAACCGCTGCATGGATATGCAGGCAATATCCAATCAACCTTGGAGACACTGGCGCGGCTTGGGGAAGATCTTCGGGCTTCTTTTCTTGAGGTGCCGCAGCCAGACCGTTTAGTTAACATAACATATATTATCAGACGTTGCCGGCCTGGCTCAGCAAAGTGCCCTGTGGAAGAATTGCGGATGCCTTTGACGTAAAGTTTCCCTGGGGATGCCGACCAAGGTCATTCGAATACTGGATCGCTACATCATCCGCGAAACCGTCGCGCCGTTCCTCATGGCGCTGGCGGTCCTCACGTTCCTGTTTGCCGTTCGCCCAATGATGGACAACGCCCAGGCGCTCCTGACCAAAGGCGTCCCGGTCGGAACGGTCGTATACCTGCTCGCCAATCTGTTGCCGCAAGCGCTCGGCATCACGCTGCCGATGGCGCTTCTGATCGGGCTGCTCATGGCCCTCGGACGGCTTTCGGCCGACCGCGAAACCGTCGCGTTTCTGGCCTGCGGCGTCAGCCTTTGGCGGCTGGTTCGGCCGGCCCTGATCCTGGCTCTGATCGTCGGAGGCATGACCCTGTGGGTGATGCTCGACGGCATCCCGACCGGTAACAAGGCCTTCGTCAGGGTCACGACCAGCCTGGTCGCCGAGCGGTCAGCGCAGGAAATCAAGCCGGGGCAGTTTTACGACGGGTTCCCAGGCAAGGTCCTGCGCGTCGAATCGGTCACCGCCGACGGCCGCTGGCAACGCGTCATCCTGGCCATCACTCGCGACAAAGCGGCGCCCACAATGGTGCTGGCCGACGAGGGGCGACTGATCATCAAAGAGGATGAAGGCCGCGCCGAGATCATCCTGACCGGCGTGAGCCGGTTCATGCCCACGGCCCAGGCCGGCGTGTACGACCGGGCCGCCGACATCGCCGGCGAGACCTACGCCATCGACCCGCAGGAAATGTTCCGGAAGACCTCGATCGTGCCCGGCGTGCGGGAAATGACCATCGCGGAGCTCAAGGTCGAGTGGGACGACAAGATCCGGCTCAACGAGTCGCCCCGGAACGCCATCATGTTCATCCACCAGAAATTTTCCTTTCCGGTGGCGTGCCTGGTCATGGGCCTTCTGGCCGTGGCGCTCGGTGTCCATACCCGCAAGGACGGCAAGTTCGCAAGCTTCGCGCTGGGCCTCGCCGTGATCTTCATTTACTACGGCCTGCTGATGATCTTCGAGAACCTGACAAAAGGGGATCTCTTCCCCGCCGTCTGGGCCCGTTGGATGCCGAACCTCGTACTCGGCCCGCTGGCCATCTTCCTGATCTGGTGGCGCTCGAGAAATGCGGAGCGGTCTGTCGCCCTCCGGTTACCGCCGAAAATCGCAGCGAGGCTGGCAAAAGTCGGTGAGCCCGACGGAGAAGCTCACGGGAAAAAACCGGTCGTCGTGCTGCGACTCCCGAACCTGAATCTCCCGCTGCCGCGGATCCTCGACCTCTATCTCCTCCGCCGCTACTTCAGCGTCGTCATGTTGTCGTTCGTCGGGCTGCTGGGGCTCTATTACATCGGCACGGTCATCGACCTGAGCGAAAAACTGTTCAAAGGCTCGGCGTCGACCGTCACGCTCATCGACTATCTCTTCTATTCGACCCCGCAGTTCATCTACTTCCTGATGCCGATCGCGGTGCTGGTGGCCTCGCTCGTGACGGTCGGGACGCTCAGCAAGACGGGCGAGCTCACCGTGATGCGGTCGTGCGGCATCAGTCTGTACCGTCTCGCGGTGCCGCTGCTGCTCGCGGCCGCCTTCTGGAGCGCGATGCTCTTTACGCTCGAGGAGCGGGTCATGGCGCACGCCAATAAACGCGCCGGCGCGATCGAGGACGTGATCCGCGAACGTCAGTCGACAACAATGGACATCTCGAACAGGCATTGGCTCGTCGGGACCCGCGGCCGCGTGTATTTTTACGGCGCCTACGACCAGCGCCGGCGCCAGTTCGCCGACCTCTCGATCTACGAGATCAGCAATACGCCGTATCGCGTCACCCGCCACACGTTTGTCCCGAAGGCCGTACTGTCTCGAGGGGCCTGGTCGGGTGGCCCGGGGTGGACGCAGCATTTCCCCGCGTCGGGGCCGCCGGTTCAGCAGCAGTTCGAAACGCGTACGCTCGAGCTGGACCCCATCCGCTTTTTCGAAACAGAGACGCGCGACGCCGAAGCAATGACCTCAGGCCAGCTCGCCGAGTATGTCAAGACGCTGAAGGCCAGCGGGCTGAGCTCCGGCAGCTTCGACGTCGAGCTTCACCGCAAGTACGCGATGCCGCTGATGACGCTGATCATGACCCTGATCGCGATCCCGTTCGGCGTGACGACCGGGCGACGCGGCGCGCTCTACGGAATTGGCCTGGCGATCGCGCTCGCGTTCACGTACCAGATCATGTTCGTCGCGTTCGGATTTTTTGGAACGACCGAGCTGTTGCCGGCCGTGATCGCCGCGTGGGCGCCGAACATTCTATTTCTGGCCGGGGCGTCGTACCTGCTGCTCACGGTTCGGACCTGACAGCGATTCCCTGCCGCGGGCGAGCCGCACATTCTTCAGTACCACTTCCCCGCTCGTGCCCGGCGCCGTGTTGAGAGTGTCGAGCACAAAAAGAATCGACTTCACGCGCGCCACCACCGGCCGCCGCGTGGGCACCGGCGTGAATCCCACAGGAACCACTTCGGTCATCCGCACTGTGATGGCTCGCGGTGTCGGATCAAGGTACACCGACCGCGACCAGCGCTCGCCCTCGACGCCGCCGGGCAGGCGGAATTGCACCAACACCCGCATCGGCGCCGACGCGCTGCCGATGAACTCGACGCGGTCGAACGACTCCAGCGGATCATTCATCGCGCGGACGAGCGCCGAGTACTCGAGGCCGGGCCGCACCGTGCCCACGCGGAAGCGGAATCGAACGCCGCCGTCGGGCACATTGCGCGCGATCGAGCCTTCCGAGGTCGGACCATGTTCGACGACCCATTCGCCGGCCGGCGTCAGCGGGGTCACCGCATCATCTTCAATCGGTGCCGGTAACGGTGCCGAGGCCGAGGCCGTCGCGGCCGGTGCCATGGCCGGCACCAGGTAGACGGGGTTTGTGACAACCCACGGCATCGTGAAGCCGGAGATCGTTGCCTCGGCGCGGTACGCGCCCGGCTGCGCCGGCCCGTTGAATACGGCGCTGCCCATGCCGAATGCCATCTCGCGGTCGTGGTGCCAGAGCGACACGCGCGAGTTCGACGCACCGTCGATCGACGCCGTGATCTCAACGCTTTCGTTCGAAACCGCAAGCGAGCCGCCCATCTGCGCTGACCCGCCCGCCGTCCGCGCCGACAACCGCGCAATGGCCGGACCCGCGAACGCGCTGACCACCGACCAGGCGCGCCCGGCTCGAACGGCGGCGACGAGCGCCGCGGCGTCACCTGCCGCATTTCCTGTCGCCGGCGCCGCCAACTCGACAACCTGCGCCATCGTCCCGAACGTCTGCGCGTAGAAGCGCCCCCCGAAACCGTGCGCGTCGGTCGCGCCGAGCGCGACAACCGGGCGCCGCCGCGTGAGCGCGTCCCATCGCCGCAACGATTGCACCGGACGCGCCATCAGAGACGCCAACGACTCGGCGGGCCGTACGGGAAACGTGATCAACGTTTGCAGGATCCGAAGCCGCCGCTCATCCCGCCACTCGCTGTCGGCGTTGAGCCATTCGATGCCGTCTGCGCCTGCGAAATCGTTGACGGGATTTCCGCCCCGCCCCCCGGCTGCGGCGCCCGGCCCTCGCCACCGAAGGTCGGCCCGCGGGGAATCCGGATGCGCAACAATCGCGATCCCTCCGAGCCGATGGATGTCATCAATGACGTCGCGCGCTTCCCCGCCGAGCCTGTACGGGGCTGCCGATGTGATGCCCAGCGCGACGATATGGCCTTCGACGACGCTGATTTCGGCGGCATCGATCAGCAACACGCCGTCGACGTACCGCGGCGGGTCCGGCGCGCGCGTGGCGTCACCGTGGTCGGTGAGAATCACAAACTGCAACTCCGCGTCGCGCGCGGCGCCGGCGACTTGCTCGGGCGTAAACGCGCCGTCCGATCGCGTCGTGTGGACGTGATACGCGCCGGACAGTACGGTACGCGGCGAGCCAGACGCCGGCGGCGCGAGGACCAGCCGCCTCGGAGGCGCCGTCACGAACGCGTACGCAACAACGGCGGCTATCAGAGCCGCCGTTGTCAGAAGGAATCGTCTCAGCACGCGGGACTCGACGGACGGTACCACGATCACGACCGCGGATGAAAGCGATCGTAGACCTGCCGCAGCCGCGCTTCGAGGACGTGCGTGTAAATCTGCGTCGTCGACAGATCCGCGTGGCCGAGCATGGCCTGGATGGCGCGAAGGTCGGCGCCACGGTCGAGCAGATGCGTCGCGAACGAATGCCGCAGCACATGGGGGCTGAGCGAGCCGCGCACCCCGGCCTTCACGCCGTAGGCTTTGAGGCCCTTCCAGAATCCCACCCGCGAGAGCCGCTGGCCGCGCGCATTGAGAAAGAGAAACGGCGTTTCCTTTTTCTTCATCAGGCCCGGGCGCGCCTCGTTGACGTACTTCCCAACCCAGCTCGCCGCCTCGTCGCCGATTGGAACGATGCGTTCTTTGCTGCCCTTGCCGAGTGTTTTGAGGAAACCCTCGGCGAGGCGAACGTCGGCCATGCGTAACCCGACGAGCTCCGACACGCGCAGCCCCGTCGCGTACAGCAGCTCGATCAATGCGCGGTCGCGAAGCCCCAGCGGTCTGGCCACGTCCGGCGCGGCCAGGAGCGCATCGACCTCCTCGGTCGAGAGAAACTTCGGCAGCGTCTTGAAGGAACGGGGGCTGCGGAGGTCCTCCGCGGGATTCGCGGGGATGGCGCCGTTCAGCCGCAGGAACTTGAAATAGCCGCGCACCGCGGCGACGCCGCGCGCCGTGGAAGCCGGCGAGAGTCCGGACGTCATCAGGTCGCGCACGAAGGCCTCGAGGTCGGCAAGCGTCAGCGCATCGATCTTCGCGCCTTGCGTCTCGGCGAATGCCGCCAGCCGGCCCAGATCGCGGCTGTAGGCCTCGAGCGAGTTGGGCGCGAGCCGCCGCGAGACTTCGAGGTGCCGAAGGTACGAGTCGATGGACAACGCCACATGATAGCCTTAGCTTTTCGCCCGACCAGACATGTCCCGATATGTCCTATCAATCCAAGTGGCAGGCTCTTCCTACTGAAGCGATCAACGAAGCGTCGTTGGCCATCGACAAGATGTCCGCGCTCGACATCGTCGATCTTGTTGTCAACGAAGACCGCAAGGTTGTGGCCGCGGTCAACCGCGAGCGCGAGCGGATTGCGCACGGCGTCGACATCCTCGCCGGCGCGCTGAAGAAGAACGGCCGCATCTTCCTCGTCGGCGCGGGCACGAGCGGCCGGCTCGGCGTGGTCGAAGCCGCTGAAATGCCGCCGACGTTCAGCACACCGCCGGAGCTGGTGCAGGCGATCATGGCCGGCGGCCAGGAAGCCGTCTTCAAAGCCCGCGAAGGCGTCGAAGACAACTACGAAGAAGGCACTCGCGCGGTGGCGCGGCTTCGCGTCAACAAGCGCGACGTCATGATCGGCGTCAGCGCCAGCGGGATCACGCAGTTCGTCCGGGGCGCTCTGACGGGCGCGCGCAAAGTCGGCGCGCGGATTATTTTCGTGACGTGCTGGCCGGGCGCCGACCTCCAGAATTACGTCGACCTGATCATCGCGCCGGCAGTCGGCCCGGAAGTGATCGCGGGCTCCACGCGTCTCAAGGCCGGCACCGCCACGAAGATGGTGCTGAACATGCTCACCACGATCGCGATGGTGCGCATCGGCAAAACCTACGGCAATCTCATGGTCGACGTGAAAACCGGCTCCGACAAGCTCAAGGACCGGGCCAAGCGCATCGTGATGATCGTGACGGGGCTCGACGACACGCAGGCCCTCGACTTGCTGCTCCGCGCGAAATGGAATGTGAAGATCGCGATCGTGATGCAGAAGGCCGGCTTGACTGCGATCCAGGCCGCCAAGCGGCTGCGGCAGTCCGACGACTTCGTCCGCGAAGCCATCGGCGAAGACATCGAGCCGCGCCTGCGCGAGCTGCTGAACCTGCCTAAGAAATAAGCGCCGCGGCCGCGCGGTCCAGTACGAACACCACGCGCGGATGTCCTTGCAGCAGCGAGGCCGGCACCCTCGTTGTGATCGGTCCGGCCACGGCCTTCGCCACGATTCCCGCTTTCGCCGTGCCCGTCGCGATCAGGATGATGTGGCGCGCTGACAGGATCGTGCCCATGCCCATCGAAATCGCGCGCGCGGGCACATCCGTCGCGCGGCCGCCAAACTGCCCGGCGTTTGATTTCCGCGAGCTGGCCTTGAGCCGCACGACGCTCGTGCGTGACGCGAGCGCGGCGGCCGGTTCGTTGAACCCGATATGCCCGTTGGCGCCGATCCCGAGCACGGCGATGTCGAGCCCGCCGGCGCCGACGATCTGCGCTTCATAGCGCGCCGCTTCGCGGGCGGGATCCGGCGCGCTGCCGTTCGGCACGTGCGTCCGCGCCGCGCTGAGATTGACGTGGCGAAAGAAGTGGCGCGTCATGAACTGGCAGAAACTTCCGCGCGCGGTCGGCGCGAGACCGACGAACTCGTCGAGATTGAACGTTGTCGCGCGCGACAAATTCAAATGGCCGCGCTGATGCAGCCGCACGAGCTCGCGATACATCGGCACCGGCGTGCGGCCGGTTGGCAGCCCCATGACCAGTTTCGGCCGTTCCGCAATCCGCTCCGCCAGGAACCCGGCGACCGCGTGCGCGGCCCGGCGCGCGCTGGGATAAATGACGATCTCGATCACGACGTGAGATCCATGTACACCGGAATGCGAACCGCGCCGCGCAGCATCTGCGCCGCGAAGCGCAGAGCGCCGGACGCCGGTTCCACGTCGAGCAACGCCGGCTGCGCCGCCGGCAACTGCTCGCCGAGCTTCGCGAGCACGAGCGAACGCACGCGCGGAACGGACCGGAAAATCCCGCCGGCCATCGGAAGCGCAAACGCGGAATGATTCAAGTTGAGCCGGGCGGCGACTGAACATGCGGCGCCGGCAAGCTCGCCGGCCCCGACGTCGATGATATGCGCCGCCACGCTGTCGCCGCTGTCCGCGGCGTCGCCGACGATGGCCGCGATGGCGGCGATCGCGCGAGGCCGCATTCCGCCTTCGTACACCGGCTGCACGAGCGCTTGAGGACGTGTCACGCCGAAGTGCGCGCAGATCGGCCCCGACATCGACGTCGGCCTTCCGCGATGATCGACCGCGCGCAGTACGGCGCGAATCGCCTGTCGCCCGAGCCAGAACCCCGAGCCTTCGTCACCGAGCACGTGGCCCCAGCCGCCGGCGCGCGCCGCGCCGCCGTGCCCATCGCGGCCATATGCAATAGACCCTGTGCCGGCGATCAGGACCACGCCCGGCTGCCCGGGCGCGCCGGCTTCGAGCGCGACGAGGGCGTCGTTGATGACCAGAATCTTTGTGCCGCGGCACATCCGCCGGAGCATGCCCTCGAGAATCTCGGCGTCATTCGGCCGATCGACCCCGGCCATGCCGACGCAAATCGCGGCAGGCGGATTCGGCTCGTCCATCAGGACATCGGACAGGACGCCGTGAATGACCTTCTCGACTTCCAATTCGCCAGCGCTCTGGAGATTGGCGCCCGGGCCCCGCGCTTCCCGCAGCACGTGGCCGTGCTCGTCGCCCAACTGGCACACGGTCTTCGATCCGCCGGCGTCGATGCCAATCACTCGGATGCCTCGCGCGTTCACGAGCGTCAGCGTATCAAACACTCACCGCCGGACCTCCGGCTCAACACTCACCGCCGGACCTCCGGCTCGGCTCCACAGCCCGATGCGGATCGCGTGGTAAACTCAATGGTTCTGATGGCTCCCCGAACGGCCACCGTCATGCCGCTCTTTGCGGCGATTATCGCCATCGTCTGGCTTGCGTTGCCGGCTGCGCCGCGCGCGCTGGCGGCCGATCGTGCGACGGCGGTGGAGGATGACGTGCGCGGGTTGTGGGTGCTGCGGTCGTCGCTTGGCTCGGAGAAGAGCGTCCGCCAGATGGTGGATACGGCCAAGCGCGCGGGTTTCAACACCCTGCTCGTGCAGGTTCGCGGCCGCGGTGACGCGTATTACAACAGCCGCATCGAGCCGCGCGCAGCCGAGCTCGAAGACGACCCGACACATTTCGATCCGCTTGCGCTGACGCTCACGCTCGCGCACGAACAGGGACTGCGCGTCCACGCGTGGTTCAACGTGGACCTCGTCTCGAGCGCCACGCTGCTGCCCCGCTCGCGTATGCACGTCGTGGCGCGGCATCCGGAATGGCTGATGGTGCCGCGAGCGGTCGCCGGAAAACTTGCCGGCATGCCCGCCGACTCGCCCGCGTACGTCGGCGAGATCGCGCGCTGGTCGCGCGCCCAGTCTGAGCAAGTCGAAGGTTTATATCTTTCGCCGGCGACGGCGGCGTCGCGGCAATACACGACGAGCGTTGCGGCGGATCTTGCCGCGCAATACGACCTCGACGGCCTTCACCTCGATTACATCCGCTACCCGAGCGATCAGTTCGACTACAGCGCCGCCTCCCTCGCGGAGTTCCGCGCGGAGATGTCGCCGTCTCTCGCCTCCGGTGAACGCCAGCGCTTCGATCGGCTCGCCGCGGCCTCGGCCACGGCGTGGGCGGATGCGATGCCCGACGAGTGGAGCCGGTTCCGGCGGAATCGTTTGACGTCGCTCGTCACCAACATCCGCACAGCCGTGCGCGCAGTTCGCCCCGGGCTGACGATTTCTGCCGCCGTCATTCCTGACGCCGACGAAGCGCGATCGGGCCGCCTGCAGGATTGGCGCGAGTGGGCCCGCGCCGGCATTCTCGATGTCGTCTGCCCGATGATCTACACCATGGACGCCGACGTGTTCAAGGACAGCATCGAACGCGTGAAGGCCGACGCGGGCGCCGCCGCCGTGTGGGCGGGCATCGGCGCGTATCGGCTGACGCCGGCGCGCACCGCCGAAAATCTTCGAACCGTCCGCCGCGCCGGTGTCGCCGGCGCGCTGCTCTACTCGTACGACAGCCTGACGTCCGCAGCGGCACCGGCCAACTACTTCGCGCTCATCCGGTCGGCGCTCGATAACGCGCCCTTCGAATCCCGCCGCTGAGCCATGTCCGCGTTTAACGCCGCCGCCGAGGTCGTCGAGCGCGCGGTCCGCGACCGCGTCACGCCCGGCGCTGTGATCGAGGTGGGGTCGCGGCAGGAGGTGCGATGGCGCGCGGCGTTCGGCGGCCTGACCTACGAGCCTCACGGGCCCGCCACAGAAGAAAACACAATCTACGATCTCGCGTCGCTGACCAAAGTGATCTCGACGGCGACCATCGCGATGCGTCTGGTCGAACGCGGCGCGATTGCCCTCGACGAGATTCGCCACCTGCTCGACCATTCGAGCGGACTGCCGGCACACGTCAAACTTTTCGAGACGGCCGCGAACCGCGACGAATTCCTGACGCAGATCCTCGCGACGCCCCTCGATTTCGCGCGCGGCTCGGCGGCGGTCTATTCGGATCTCGGTTTCATCCTCCTCGGTTTTGAGCTCGAGAACGCCGGCGGCGAGCCGCTCGATGCGCAGTTCGCGCCAGTCGCCACCCGGCTCGGCGAAATCGGTTTCAACCCGGACCGATCGCTCGGGCCGCGCATCGCGCCCACCGAACACGATCGCTGGCGCGGACGCGAGCTCCGCGGCGAAGTCCACGACGAAAACGCGTCTGTGCTCCGCGGGGTTGCCGGACACGCGGGTTTGTTTGGCACGGCCGCAGCCGTCGGCGCGTTTGCTCGCGCGGTTCTCGACACGTTCGCGGGCGACACATGGCTCGCGAAACAGTCAACACTCCTGCAGTTCGTGAAGCGCTCAGAAGTCCCCGGAAGTTCGCGAGCGCTCGCGTGGGACACGATGCTGCCAACTTCGTCGTGCGGCACGATGATGTCGCCGAGCGCCGTTGGCCACACAGGTTTTACGGGAACGTCGTTGTGGATCGATCCTGAAAAAGATCTCTACGTGACGTTGCTGACCAACCGCGTGCATCCGACCCGCGAAGGCGCCGGAATCCAGCAACTGCGCCGGGCTGTCGCCGATGCCGTCGTGTCGGCTCTCTAACTACAATCCCCGCCCACGACCCGGCCCGCCCGCCGGAGCACCAGGCCCTCGGCCCGGCCCCGGCTGCACGCCCGGCCCGCGGCCGGGTCCGCCCCCGGGCCCGCCGCCTCGCAGGCCACCACCCGGGCCTTGAACCGGACCGCCGCCCGGTCCACCGGGCCGCCCCGGACCGCCCGGCTGCTGAGCGGTCGTAATGAACTGCCATTCGTTGTAGTGGGTCGCGCCGTTGTAAACCCTGATCGACGTCGCCGTGCTCTTGCTCTGCACGCCCATCAGCGCCCCGCCCTGCCCCGGCCCGCT
>JBKJHW010000058.1:0-8142 GCA_046598935.1 Vicinamibacterales bacterium
CGTTTCGCGGAGAACGGTTCGACATCAAGGTCATAGCTGAGGCCGTCAAGGACGTCAAGCGCAGAGCACAGAAGGCGATGGATCTCATCGGTTAGCACCGGGCGGCTCCCGCTTGCGACCGGCCTGACGTCGCGGTGGGCCGACTGGGAGTGGCCCGATCTGCGGCAGCATGAAATCGCGCCGCAAGGAGCGCGGCATTTCGAGCGTGGTTCCGTAGGCGTGCGAAGCGGGGCCGGGTAGGAACCACGCGACAAGTGCACTCGAATGAAATGCGCGCGGATGGAGGCGGCGATTTCGAGGGCCACGACCGGAGGCCGACCGCGACGTCAGGACGGGCGCGAGCGTTGCGGCACGGACCGCTTCACTTGACTGGCGCCAGCCGTTTCAACTCTTCGAACCAGTTGAGCACGATGTTGAACTGGTGGCGCTTGAAGGCCGACGCGCTGGTGGCTGCCGGATCCTCGATCAGCAGGAGCCGGCCGTCGGGCGCCGTATCGAAATGCGTGTGGTTCATGCCCTGAGTCCGCTCGTAGCGATCGGCAAACAGCGCCTTCGGCGCCGTGAACTCGATGGACGACGCCGGGGCGACGGTCGCCACCATCACGCTGTCGGTCGTGCGAAAAAACAACCGGCGGCCATCGCGTGACCACACAGGTTCAAGGCCGCCCGCCGTGGACACGGACACCCGCGTGTTGAGCGCGGGATACGGCTGCACGTACACCTCGTCGCGGCCCGACTCGTCGGACGTGTAGGCCAGCCACTTGCCGTCCGGTGACAATCGCGCGTAGCGCTCGCTGAAGCGCGACTGCAGAACCGGCGTGTCTTTGCCGGTCGCGACGTCGACCGCAATCACGTCGTTCAACGTGCCCGGGCGGCGGACTTCGACCAGAATCGTGCGTCCGTCGGGCGACCAATCGTTGACATGAAAGTGGTCCAGGGTCTGCCAGACTTTCTCTTCAACGGCCGCGGCGCTCCCATCCGCGCGCTTTCTGAACAGGGTCCGCGGCTGGCCGTCCCGCTCCGAGCCGTAGGCCACGTCCCGCCCGTCCGGCGACCAGACCGGCGTCTCGTCTTCTCCGGGCGCGAACGTGATCCGCGTCAAGCCGCCACGCGCGAGATCAGCGACCCACACATCGTTCTCTTCGTCCCAGAGATGCAGCGCCGCTCGCCGGCCGTCGGGCGACAGCCGCAGGTCGGAATACACACGGGGCACCGTCAACGCCGGCGTCGGCGCACCGCGATCGTCGGCCCACGACAATCGGAGACTCACCTGCCGTGCGTCGGCCGGAATGTAGGCCAGCGAGCCGCTGCGTGAAATCGCCGCCTGCGTCCAGCCGCTCGAGGCTGACGTCGCCGCGCTCTCGAGCGTCGGCACCGGCGATCCGGTCACCGTCCCTCGCGAGAGGTCGAACGGCACGGCCAGCAGGCGATCCTCGAATCCGTACACGAGATGCCCGGTCGCCACATATCGGACGCCGCCGAACCCGGGCAGTACGACTTGATCCGCGCCATCAGCGAGGGATCTGATCACCGCGTTGGGACTGCGTCCCGCCCATCGCGTGTAGAGGAGGAACCTTCCGCCGGGCAGCATTTGCGGCCACGCTGCAAACTCATCTTTCGATTTGTTCTCGACCACCATTACGGGCGCGCCGCCCGTCTGGGGAACGCGAAGAATGCCGGTGCTGGCGGCAAACACAATCGTGCCGTCTTCAGCCCAATCGGCTCCGCCGACCGCAGCCATCGTCGTCAACTGCTGTGCCGGGCCGCCGTGGACGGGCAGTTTTAGCAGACCGCTCGAACCGGCGGAAAGCACGAACTCCCCGTCGGGCGAGAACCAAATTCCACTGGTAGGTGCGCGGAACAGCTCACGCGCCTCGAACTGGTCCAGATCGCGGACGAAGACCGCGCCGGCCGAGCGGTAGGCCACCCTGCGTCCGTCGCCCGACAGCGCGATGCCCGGCACATTCAGATTCGGGAACGCCTGGCCTTCGCCGAGCGGCACCGAGAATCGCGTGACCGGCCGATCAACGACCGCCGCGGGTTTGAGCCACCACGCGGCTGCGGCGGCAACCGCGACCAGAGCCAGAACACTCGCAGCCGCGACCGCGCCTGACCGCCGCGATCTTTGCGCGAGCGGCGCGCCGTTCGGACCAGGGCGCCGGTCATCCAGTTCTGGCGCAGACATCGCCTCGTCAAGTTCGACGCGCGCGTCGCCGATGTCGCGCAGGCGCTTGCGCGGATCTTTCTCGAGGCACCGGCGCAACAACCGTCGCACTGCGCTGGGCGTGCCGGCCGGAAGCTCATCAAAATTCGGCGCGTCGCGCAGCACCGACACCAGCAGCTCACTCACATCGTCGCCGGTAAACGCGCGGCGGCCTGAGAGCATCTCGTACAGCACCACGCCAAACGCCCACACGTCGGCGCGGCGATCGACGGCGCGGCCTTTGGCTTGTTCGGGCGACATGTAGGCGGCCGTCCCGAGGATCATGCCCATCCCCGTCATCGCAGGTGACGTCATCGTGGGCGAGTTGGCGAGATCCGCGCTTGAGGTTCCGGCCGGATCCATGGCTTTGGCCAAACCGAAGTCGAGTACTTTCACCGTGCCATCCGCGCGGACTTTGATGTTCGCGGGTTTCAGATCGCGATGGACGATGCCGAGTTCGTGCGCGGCTTCGAGCGCATCAGCGATCTGTTTCGCAATCGGCAGCGCGTCGGCGAGCGGCATCGGTCCGCGCGCGACCAACACGGACAGGTCGTCGCCGTCGACCAATTCCATGACGAGGGCCGTGGAAACGACATCGGGTGTCGTTTCCGCATGTGAGCGCCCGGAAACGACACCCGATGTCGTTTCCACGGCGTAGATCTGCGCGATGTTCGGATGATTGAGCGAGGCCAGCGTATGCGCTTCGCGCGTGAAGCGCGCGAGGCGGTCCGGGTCATTCGCGAACGCCGGCGGCAGCACTTTGATCGCAACGTCGCGATTGAGGGTCGTGTCGCGCGCGCGATAGACCTCACCCATTCCGCCGGCGCCGATGGGTGCGAGGATTTCGTAAGGACCGAGGCGGGTGCCGGTGGTTAACGACATGCGGGCTGCAGGACAGCGCATCTTAGCCGATCCGCGGCGGATCCCACCCGCCGCGGGCGCCACCGCCGAAGTCGACCCGGCCCTCCGCGAGCTGGCCCCTCAAAATCGCCGCCTCCGCTCGCGGCCGGCCTGACGTCGCGGAGGGCCGACTGGGAGTGGCCCGATCTGCGGCAGCATGAAATCGCGCCGCAAGGCGCGCGGCATTTCGAGCGTGGTTCCGTAGGCCTGCGGAGTGGGGCCGGGTAGGAACCACGCGACAAGTGCACTTGAATGAAATGCGCGCGGATGGAGGCGGCGATTTCGAGGGCCAGCTCCCGGAGGCCCGGAGCGACGTCAGGACGGGCGCGAGCGTCCCGACCAAAAAGAAAAAGCCGCGCTGGAGGCGCGGCTGAAAGACTTCGAAGTGTGGTCGGGATGCCGAGATTCGAACTCGGGACCCCTTGTCCCCCAGACAAGTGCGCTACCAGGCTGCGCTACATCCCGTAAGTGACAGCTGACTATTGCAAGATTTGTTAGCTGGTTATTTCTTCTTGCTCTTGCTCTTCGCCGGCTTCGTTTTCCTGGCCGGAGCCTTCATCTTACCCCTTGGGGCGGCCTTCTTCACTGGTCCCGCTTTTTTTGGAAGCGTCACAATTCGCTGCGCCTTCAACTTGAAATCTCCGTTCGCCGTGTGCCCGAGCACACTCAGAATCCACTCGAGGCCGTCCTTCACGTCGCGAAGCTCCGATAACACCGCTTCGTCCATCATCGCGGCCACTTCGGAGTCTTCCACTTGCTCCGCGACCGGCGCTGTCGCGCCCTCTTCCTCCATCAGCTTGCGCGCGCCGGCCAGCGTCAGGCCGTCGTTGAGGATGAGGTGCTTCAGGCGGAGAACGAACTCGACATCGGCCCGGCGATACACGCGCTGGCCGCCGGACTTCGCGACGCCCAGTTCGGGAAACTCCGCTTCCCAACCGCGGAGCACGTACGGCGGAACCGAGGCCAATTCACAAACCTCGGCGGCACGAAACACCGACCGGTTGGGGATCTGCACTGCGTCCAGAGGCGACTCCACAGGCTGCGCCAGTATAGCAGGGTCTATTCGCGCGCCTTCTTGGCGCGCCGGCGTACTTTCAGCCGGATCGGCGACCCCTCGAAGCCGAATTCCTCGCGGATCTGATTCTTCAGATACCGCTCGTAGGAAAAATGCAGGTCGTCGGCGACGTTGGTGAAAATCACAAACTCCGGCGGCTCGATCGCCGTCTGCGTCGCATACATGATCTTGACGTCCTTCTTGCCCTTCGTCGTCGGCGGATGCAGCGTGGTTACTTTTTCGATGAATTTATTCAGGCGCGCGGTCGGAATCTTCTTCTTCCTGGCCAGTGCGATCTTTTCAACCAAGGCTAAAACCTTCGACGTCCGGTCGCCGGTGAGCGCCGACATGTGGACGAGCGGCGCGTAGTCGAGGAACTTGATCATGAACCGCAGCTTGTCGTCGAATTTCTTGACGAAATCCTCGCCCTGCCCCTTCACGAGATCCCATTTGTTCACGGCGATTATCAGGCCAAGACCGAGCTCTTCTGCTTCTCCAGCGATGGCCGCGTCACGATCGGTCGCGCCTTCGACGGCATCGAGCACGAGCACCGCCACTTGCGCTTTCATCATCGCGCGCTTGGCGATCAGCACGCTGACGTTCTCGATCGCGCCCGACGCAAACACCTTGCCCGGCTTGCGCATGCCTGCGGTATCCACGATTCGGAACCGCTGCTTGTGCCAGTTCAGCACGACGTCAACCGCATCCCTCGTCGTCCCCGGCATCGGGCTGACCATGACGCGCTCTTCTTTGAGCAGGCGATTCACGAAAGATGACTTGCCAACATTCGGCCGGCCCACGATCGCTACGGCGATCTCGTCGTCGGCCACGGGTTCGATCTCCGCTTCGTCTTCTTCAGAATCCTCATCGTTGTTACCGCCAAGGCCTTTGGAAACGGAGAAGTCCTCCGCCGCGCCCACCGCGTCCTCCGCGTGAGCTGCTTTTTCCTCAGCCGTCAATTTTGGAAACTGTTTGGTGACGGCATCGAGGAGTTCGCCAATCCCCTCGCCATGTTCGGCTGAGACTTCGATCAACGGCTGGAACCCGAACTTCGCGAACGTGCCGGACTGCTGGCTGCCCTTTTTGGTATCTGTTTTGTTGACCGCGAGAATCACCGGATGCCCGTACTTGCGGAGCGCCTGAGCGATCTCTTCGTCGCCCGTCTGGATGCCTTCACGGCCGTCCACGACGAAGACCAGGATGTCGGCAGACCTCAGAGCCTTGAGCCCCTGCGCGACGACCATGGCGTGAAGGGGGTCTTTGGTGGCCCCGAAGAGGCCGCCCGTATCCACAAGCTGGAAGTGCCGCCCCTGCCACTCGGCGGGCTGCTGGATGACGTCGCGCGTCGTGCCGGGGATCGGCGCGACGATCGAACGGCGCGTGCCGGTCAGGCGATTGAACAGCGTGGATTTGCCGACGTTTGGACGGCCCACGAGCACTACGGTTGGGCCTATCGGACGTCGAGCCATCCCTGAAGTGTACTTCACTTAGGGGATCGTTTGACAGGCTAAGTCCATGTGGTTATAGTCACTTACGGGCGGGCGACCGCCCCTAAGTGTCATGATCAAGGTCGACATCGTCAATCAGGTTTCGGAGCTGGCGGAGATTACGAAGGTCAAGGCCGAGGTGGCCGTGGACGCCGTATTCGACGCCATGCGCGCTGCCATGATGCGGGGCGACCGGATCGAGCTCCGCGGCTTCGGGGTGTTCCAGGTGAAGCCCCGGAAGCGCGGCATCGGCCGTAACCCCAGGACCGGCAAAGAAGTGCGCATCCCCCCGGGACGCACGATCCGTTTCAAGCCGGGAAAAGACCTTCAAAACATCGGTAACTAGTGGACCTACCCGACCAGCCGGGCACGCCGTACTATTACTTCGAGCCGCCCAAGCGATTTCAGCACCGGTACTGGATCCACATCGCGCTTTTCCTCGCGACGCTGGTCAGCACGACGCTCGTCCAGGTCGTGGCCGTAACGGCGCCGGCCACCTGGGCGGTTCTGCGGGACTGGCACACCTGGATTCCCGGCCTCTGGTACTCCCTGCCGATCCTCACAATCCTCACGGCGCATGAGTTCGGCCACTACATCGCGTGCCGGATTCACAAGGTCGACGCGACGCTGCCCTTTTACATACCGGCGCCGTTTCTCCAATTCACGGGCACGCTGGGCGCGGTCATCAAGATCCGCGAACCGTTCCCCAACAAACGCGCGCTCTTCGACATCGGCGTCGCCGGGCCGATCGCCGGGTTCGTCGCGCTGATCCCATTTCTCTGGTGGGGCGTGGCTCATTCAACCGTCATCGCGATCGACCGCACCGCCGCCACGATGTGGCTCGGCGAGCCGCTGCTGTTCAAGTTTTTCGCGCGGTTGTCGTTCGGAGTCTTGCCGCCCGACACCGACATCGCGATTCATCCGACGGGATTCGCCGCGTGGTTCGGTATGCTCGCGACCGCTCTGAACCTGATGCCGTTCGGCCAGCTGGACGGCGGCCACATTGCGTACGCCGCATTCGGCCGCCGCGCGCGATACCTCTCGATGGCCACGCTTGGCGTCATGCTGTTGCTCACGGTTTGGTCGATCAGCTGGATCGCGATGGCCCTCATGATGGCCGCGATGGCGTTCTTCCTCGGCTTCGGCCACCCTGTCGTGATCGACGAACACGAACGGCTCGACCCCAAACGCGCGCTCGTCGCGATCCTGGCGCTCATCATCTTCGTGATCTGCTTCACGCCAGTGCCGATCGACATCCTCTTTGATCGTTAGGTTCGTACGCCTCTCAGAGGGTTCGAACACTCTAAATCGTCTGAACACCCAAACTCCGTACGAACCCCCAGGATCGTACGAACGCCGTGTCTTAGAGCACATTCACCGGATCGACATCAACAGTTACTCGTTTCCGGATCTCCGGCCGATCAGCAAGCGCAGCCTGAACGGCCATTCGCATTGCTGTGCGCTGCTTCCCTTTCAGGAAGAGCTGCACGCGATAGTCGTCTTTGATCTTGGCAATTGGCGCGGGAGCCGGCCCGAGGACCGTCGCCCCGGGCAGCCGCGCGCGGATGCGCCTGGCGAGATCGGCGCCGTCGCGCATCGCGGCGTCGGCCGAGCGGTTCTTGATGACGACACTGATCATCGCGACCGACGGCGGGTAATGCATCTTCGCGCGGAACTCGCGCTCCTCGGCGTAGAACGCTTCATAATTTTGACGAGCCGCGGCGCGAATGCTGTAGTGATCCGGATGAATGGTCTGGATCAACGCCTCGCCCGGCTTGTCGCCGCGGCCGGCGCGGCCGACGACCTGCGTCAAAAGCTGGAACGTCCGCTCGGAGGCCCGGAAATCCGCCAGCCCAAGCCCGACGTCGGCCGAGACGACCCCCACCAGCGTCACCTCGGGAAAGTCGTGGCCCTTCGCGATCATCTGCGTGCCGATCAGAATATCGATCGTCCCCGCGCTCACCTCCTTCAGCACCGCGGCGATCGCGCCCTTCTTGCGGATCGTGTCGCGGTCAACCCGCGCGATGCGCGCCTGCGGAAACTGCTCGCGAAGCACGTGCTCGAGCCGCTCGGTGCCGAACCCCGACTGCTCGAAGACGTCGCCGCGGCATACCGCGCAGACCTCCGGGACCCGCTCGGCGTGGTTGCAGTAGTGACACAGCAAACGGCGCGAGCCGCGGTGAAACGTCAGCGTCACGCTGCAGTGCGGGCAATCGCTCGACGCGCCGCATTGACGGCACATGACAACGGTGTTGAATCCGCGCCGATTGAGCAGCACGACGCTCTGCTCTTTCTTCGCCAGGCGCTCGCCGAGCGACACCACGAGCGCGCGACTCAGGATCACGTCGGGCCCCAGTTCGACATATTCCTTCCGCATGTCGATCACCCGCACCGCCGCCATCGGCCGGTCAAATATCCGCCGCGTGAGCAGCAGCCGCTCGTACCGGCCCGCCTCGGCATTGGCCGCCGTTTCCATTGACGGCGTCGCGGTGCCGAAG
>JBKJHW010000130.1:0-7172 GCA_046598935.1 Vicinamibacterales bacterium
CCGGGATACGCCTGATTGATGATCGGATATTTCTTCGAGGGATCGAAGTTCGTCGGGCGGAAGAGCTGGCCGTAGATCTCGTCCTTGCCGTTGGCCGCCATCATCTTGATCTGCATCGGCGGCTTCCAGCCCGTGGCGAGAAGCTTCGAGATGTCGGCCTTTTCGAGCGGCATGATCAGCGCCCCCGTCACGCCATCCCGCAGCGTCGTCTGCGGCGCGACATCGGCCTGCGAGAACGTGTCGATGATGTACTTGCCGTCGGGCGAGATCTGGGCCGTGTGTGTGCCGATGTCCGGCGTGAGCGAGACGTTGTTTTTACCGTCGAGGCCGACGCGATAGAGATGCGAGTTGTACGGATCCTGTCCCTTTTCTTTGCCGACGGCGTTGTACCACATCGTGCGCGTCGCTTTGTCGAGCCGTGCGATGCCCGTGATCGGGCCGACGCCGCTCGTGATCGAGTTCTTCACCGTGCCGGTCTTCACGTCGTAGAGATACATCTGCGCCGTGCCGTCGCGCTGCGAGTACCAGAGCGCTTCGTCGGTGTCCCAGAGGATCTGCCACTGCACGCGCGTCTGCACGTGCGTGTCGGCGGATTCGACGAAGAGCGTCCGCACGTCGCCGGTGGCTGTGTCGGCCATCTTGGGCGTCGACGACCGGTGGTAGCGGTCCGTCGACACGAAGCCGAGCTCTGATCCGTCCGGCTTCCAGATGTATTCGCCCATGTCGAGGTTGTCTTCCGACATCGCCCGGTGGAAGTCCGTCGCCATTTTCAGGCGCGTCATCTTGCCGGAATCGACGTCGATCACCACCCGGCTGATCATCGCGACGTCCGGATCGCCGGCGAGCGGGTACTTCCACGCCCGCAGGACGGGATGGCCGCCGTCGACCGGCGTCTGGACCAGATACATCTCGCCGACTTTGCGTTCATCCTGCTGCTGCGTCGCGATCTTCCTGCTGTCGGGCGACCACGACAGCGACGCCGCCGCGCTCGTCGTCCAGCCGGCATTGTTCGTGGCGTAGCCGAAATCTTTCGAGCCGTCCGTCGTGAGCTGTTTCTCTTCGCCGGAGGCGATGTCTTTCACCCACAGGTTCCAATCGCAGATAAAGATCGCTTTCTTCCCGTCGGGCGACATCGACGGCGGCGGCGCGCCCGTCATCCCGGTCACGTTCGGGCCGCATTTTCTCGACAGCGCCACGGCAGGGGGACCGCCCCGCCCGCCCACGCGTCCTCCGCCGGCGGCGACACCGCCGCGCCCGCCGCGTCCTGCGCCGGCAATGGCGGCTGGAGCTACTGCGCCAGCCGGCGGCGTCGCGACGACCGTGCGCGTTTTCGCGACCGGATCGATCACGACGTTCTCGGTGCCGGTTGCGGTGGTGCGGACGTACCAGAACTTCCCGTACGGCAACCAGTTCGGGCTGACGTCGCCGCCAATCACCAGGCCATTGAGACTGGGCGCCAGCATCCGTGCCGCGCGGTCGTAGTCCGCGGCGGTGAGGGCGCGCGTTGGAGCGGCCTGTCGCACTGTGCGCTGCTGCGCCGGCACTTGCTGGGCGAGACCGGCGATGGTCGGTGCGAGAAAAAGTGCGGCGGCGCAAATGCTGAGGTGTTTCATAGGCGGGCTCCGTGAACTCGAACGTCGACGCCGATTGTAGGGGATGCGGCTGACAAACACGAATACATCAGGCCCTCCTCACGACTTGCGGACGGGCGTGCCTCTACTGTCACTCTCGCGCGGTGCCATTCCGGCCCGCCAGTGGAGGTCAGCACATGAAATGTCTTTCATCGTCAGTGGTCTTGTTCGTACTCGTATCCGCGGCCATTCCAGCCGTCGCCTCGGCGCAGTCGCAGATCGGAGTGAAGGGCGGGATCACCCGCGCCAATCTCATCACTTCTGAAACCGGTCTGGCGCTGAAGGCGCAGAACGGGCCCGCGGGCGGAGCGTTCTTCGTGACGGATACCGCGAAGCCGGTCAGCCTGCAGGCCGAAGCGCTTCTCCTCTTCAAGGGCAGCACGTTCTCCGAGACCGGCCTCGCCGAAAAGATGCAAATAAAGTTGCGGTATATCGAGGTGCCGCTGCTCGCCCGGTTCAACGCTGTGCGCACGGGACAGGCGCGCCTGTTCTTCTTCGGCGGTCCGTCAATCGGCATCAAACAGGCCGTAGACGTACTCATCGACGGCAAGAGCATCGCAGATGGCACTGACGACGAGCTCAACCGGCTCGACCTCGGCGTCAGCGTCGGCGGGGGCCTCGACGCCGGTCGCTTCGTTTTCGACGCGCGTTACATCTGGGGCCTCACCAAGATTGACGATGACGAAGACGCCCCCAAGAATCGCGCGTTGGTCGTGATGGCCGGCTTTCGGTTTAAGTAGGACTCAGCGCGGGTGCAGCGCGCCGGCGAACCGGCGCGTTGCATCCGAAATGGCCCTGAACTCCGTCACGCCAGCATAGCCGCATGACCAACGGGGCTTCTACGCAACGACGGCGCGAGCCATCACGAGGTCGCGTTGCGGATCGTTGCCGACCTGGAAGATGTGCTCGCCGATTTCGGCGAATCCACATTTCTTGTAAAACGATTGCGCTCTCGCGTTTCGTTCCCAGACGCCCAGCCAGACGACGTCTGATCCGCGGCGTTGTATTTCCTCGATCGAGGCACGCATCAGTTTCTGTGCGATGCCTTTGCCGTGCCAGTCGTTGTCGACGTAGAGCCTGTGGATTTCGCCCGGGTGTTTCGCCGAAACGCAGTCGGGCGCCGTGCCCCACCGGAGTTGTGCGAACGCTATGAGACGGCCGTCTTCTTCGCTCACCAACGTGACGATGTCAGGGTCTGAGATTTCGTCGGCCTGGATCGCCTCGCTGTAGGCGGACCGGCAGTGAAGCGCCATGTCTTCGGCCGAATTTGCCTCGACGAAAGTGTGCCTGAAGGTTCGTTCCGCCAGTTCGGAGAGCGCTTTCGCGTCGGAGGGAATAGCTGTTCGCGAGGCCACGGCCACGGAGGACGAGCTGCTCAGTGCTGGTCGAGCTTGTTGACGTCGCGGATGTCTCGGAGCGTCCTGCGCATGTCTTCAACGGCCTTCATCTGTTCGAGCGTCAGTTCCATCGTCTCGGCGGCCGCAATGAGCGAATTCATCGCCCCCAGTCGGACGCTCTCGGCCCGCGAGGCGGGACACTTCTCCCGAAAGACGGCTGGCCTCGCCCGCCTCACGGGCAGTCTCCGCCAGCACCCGACGGCGCTCCGCCTCGGTTCGGGCAAACTCCGCCGTCACGCGATGTCCTTCTGCGTTCACCATTCCGATTGACCGTAACGCCGTCGGCGTCGTCGGCAATGTTCTAAACAGCACGGTGCCAATTTGAACATCGCGTCGCTGCAGGGGACGCCTACCATCGTCTCGCATGTTGCACACATTCATCGCCGCGAACCGCGGCGAAATTATCGAACGGTGTAAAGCCAAGGTGCTGTCGAGATCGCCGTTATCGACTGGCACCGTCGGCCCCAATCACGGTGTGCCGACTTTCCTCGATGAACTTCTGGAAGAGCTGAAGACCGGGCGGTCGGCCAATCGGGCGATTCACCAGTCGGCGACGCAGCACGGGCACGATCTCCTCGCGCAGGGCTACACGGTGTCTCAGGTCGTGCACGATTACGGCGATGTCTGCCAGGCGGTGACCGAGCTCGCCGTCGAACGTGACGCGGCCATCACCTCCGACGACTTCCGCACGCTCAACCGCTGCCTCGACGATGCGATTGCGTGGGCGGTCACGGAGTACGGGCGTGCGCACGATGAGATGTCCGGTGTTGCGCGGCGCGGCACCGTCGCGCGCGATCTTCTGAAGACGCTGCAAATCGCGAAGCTGGCGCTCAGCGCGATCAAGTCCGGCAAAGTGGGAGTGGCCGGCAGCACAGGCACCGTCCTGGCGCTCGGCATCGACACGGCCAACGACCTGGCGGAACGCCTCGTCAGCGCGGAGCCCGTGGAATCCGGCGCGAAGAAGTAAAAACGGTTCGCCGTCGCTTCCGTTTGCAAGTCGTCTTACTCAGTCCAGGGATTGACGACGGGGATCTTGAGATCGGCGAAGTGACGAACGTTGCGGGTGGCGAGCGTCGCGCGGCGAGCGATGGCGATTCCCGCGATCTCCGTGTCCCGAATATCCACGGTGCGACCCGCCTTCTGGCGGATGACGGCCACGCCGGCGGCGGCCACGGCCGCATCTGAGTCGAAATCGAGCACGCGATTCTCGAGGTCGTCGTGAAGCAGTAGCGCGAACGACAGTTCGATCGCGCGCCGGCGTTTGGATGCTGGCAACAGGGCGAGTCCGAACCGCGCCTCAAAGACCGTGATGCTGGTGATCCAGACCGATTCTGACGGCTGGCGATCGAGCCATGCGACCACGCGCGGGTCGGGCGTCGCGCTCATCAGCACTGAGAGCACGTTGGTGTCGAGGATGATCACTTGCCGAAATCCGCCGGCTCGGCCGCGTGGCCACGCAACTCCGGCAGGTCATCGGTCAATCCATTGGTTCGAAAACGTTTCGCGATGCGGGAGCCGAGCTTCCGCACAGTGCGGTCCTCGGTCGCAATGGCTTGCCGCAGGATGTGACGCACTTCGTCTTCCATGCTGCGCCCGTGCTGTTTCGCGCGGCGCTGCAGACGCGCCTTCACGTCGCCTTCAAGATCGCGAACCACCAACTGTGCCATGGATTCCTGCTGATGATATCACGATATCACCAGCCACTTGTGCCGGCTGTCGGACCAACACGGCAACCGCAAATAAAAACGGGGCGGAGAGATCGCTCCCTCCGCCCCGCTGTCTCAAACTCTGGACCTTGAACCGACCCTGAACCCTGGACCGGACTCTGGACCCTTAAGCGCAGCCGCTGGTAGTCCCGCAGTTCGGGCACTTGTAGCACGCGCCCGAGCGGACCATGATCGAGCCGCACGTCGTGCAGGGCGGCGCGTCTTCCTGGTTCTGCATGGACGAGAACTGCGACTTTGTTCCAGCCGCCGCCGGCTTCGCGGCCGGCGCGTCTTCCACCGTCTTCGGCGCCATGCTCTTCACGTCGAGCACGAGCTGCTCGGGCGTGACCGGCTCCGGCATGTTGAGGCCCGCCGCGTACTTCGCTTCCTGCGAGAGGAACTTCCCCGCCATCCAGCGGAAGATGTAGTCGACGATCGACTTGGCGAAGCGGACGTCCGGGTTCTTCGTCATGCCGGCCGGTTCGAAACGCACGTGGCTGAACTTGTCCACCAGATCCTGCAGCGGCACGCCGTACTGGAGCGCGTAGCTGATCGCCTGCGCGAACGCGTCGGCGAAGCCCGAGATAGTGGACCCTTCCTTCGCCATCGTGAGGAACAGCTCGCCCGGCTGGCCGTCTTCGTAGAGACCGACGGTGATGTAGCCCTCGTGGCCCGCGATGTCGAACTTGTGCGTGATCGACGTGCGTTCATCCGGCAGACGATGCCGGTGCGGCATGGTTGATGCGTCTGGCGTGGTGGCGCCCGCTTCGAGCACGCCGGCGCGCTGGATCGCGGCCTTCGACGTGTTGAGCGGCTGCGTGCGCTTGCTGCCGTCACGGTAGATCGAGACGGCTTTCGCGCCAATGCGCCACGAGTCGATGTAGGCCTGCTCGATGTCCTCGACCGTCGCGGTCTTCGGGACGTTGACCGTCTTCGAGATCGCGCCGGAGATGAACGGCTGCACGGCGCCCATCATCTTGATGTGGCCCATGTAGTGAATCGACCGTGAGCCGCGCATCGCCTTGAACGCGCAGTCGAACACCGGGAGGTGGCTGTCCTTGAGGTGCGGCGCGCCTTCGATCGTCTCGTTCTCATCGATGAAGCCAATGATGTCGGAGACCTGCGCGACCGTGTAACCGAGCTTCTTCAGCGCGGCCGGCACGGTGTTGTTGACGATCTTCATCATGCCGCCGCCAACGAGCTTCTTGTACTTGACGAGCGCGATGTCCGGCTCGACGCCGGTGGTATCGCAATCCATCATGAAGCCGATCGTGCCGGTCGGCGCAAGGACGGTCACCTGCGCGTTGCGGTAGCCGTGCTTTTCGCCGAGCTCTTCGCACTCTTCCCACGTATCTTTGGCGAACTGATACATGTCTTTCGGCACGTGCGTCTTGTCGATGTCCTTGAGCGCCGCGCGGTGCTTGCGGACCACGCGCATCATCGGCTCGCGGTTCTTCTCGTAGCCGGGGAATGCGCCGCCGTGATCGCGCGCGGTGCGCGCGCTCTGCGCGTACGCCGCGCCGTGCATGATCGCGGTGATCGCCGCCGAGTAATCGCGGCCGGCGTCCGAATCGTACGGGAGGCCGCGCGACATGAGCAGCGCGCCGAGGTTCGCGTAGCCGAGACCGAGCGGACGATACTCGTGGCTGTTCTTCGCGATCATCGGCGTCGGATAGCTCGAGTTGTCGACCAGGATTTCCTGCGCCGTGATGAACGTCCTGCACGCCGCCGCGAACGATTCCGGCTGGAACTCGCCGTCGTCGCCCACGAACTTCATGAGGTTGATCGACGCGAGGTTGCACGCCGAGTCATCGAGGAACATGTATTCCGAGCACGGGTTGCTCGCATTGATGCGGGCCGTGTTCGACGACGTATGCCAGTCGTTCACCGTCGTGTCGAACTGCATGCCGGGATCGCCGCACACCCAGGTGCCTTCGGCAATCTGGCGCATCAGAGCGCGGGCGCGATACGTGTCCACGATCTCGCCGGTGGTAATGCTTCGCGTGCTCCACTCGCCGTCGTCTACCACGGCGCGCATGAAGTCGTCGGTCACGCGGACCGAGTTGTTCGAGTTCTGGAAGAAGACCGAGCCGTACGCGACGCCCGTGAACGAGCCGTCGTAGCCCGCGTCGATGAGCGCCCAGGCTTTCTTCTCTTCTTCAACTTTGCAGTTGATGAATTCCGCGATGTCCGGGTGCTCGGCGTTGAGGATGACCATCTTCGCCGCGCGGCGCGTCTTGCCGCCGCTCTTGATCACGCCGGCGAACGCGTCGAACCCCTTCATGAACGAGACCGGACCCGAGGCCGTGCCCCCACCGGCCAGGACCTCGCGCGACGAACGGAACGACGACAGGTTGGAACCCGTGCCGGAACCAAACTTAAACAGCATGCCTTCGGTCTTCGCGAGACCAAGGATCGACTCCATCGTGTCCTGCACG
>JBKJHW010000056.1:0-56450 GCA_046598935.1 Vicinamibacterales bacterium
GCCCAGCTGGTCTCTTCCGTAAACCCGTGGTTCTCTACCGGATACGGCGCAATCGACCAGTTTTCCTTTCGCAGCTCGATCAACCGCTGAATGAGCCGCACGGAGTCCTGGAAGAACACGTTCGTATCAACCATACCGTGAAGGATGAGCAGCTGTCCCGTCAAACCTTCCGCAAAGTAAATCGGCGAGCTCCTGCGGTACGCCTCCATGTCGTTCAGCGGCACGTTCAGGATGTTCGACGTGTATCCGTGGTTGTAGTGCGTCCAGTCGGTGACCGGCCGCAGCGCGGCGCCGGCCGCGAACACATCCGGCGTCGTGAACATGCCCATCAACGTGATGAACCCGCCGTAGCTGCCGCCATACACGCCGATGCGCTTCGCGTCGACCTTCTCGGTCTTCACAAGGAAATCGGCGCCGTCGACGACGTCATTGAGATCATGTCCGCCCATGTGACGGTAGATGGCCGTGCGCCAGTCGCGGCCGTAACCCGAGCTTGCCCGGTAGTCCGGGTCGAGGACCACGTAGCCCTTCGAGGCGAGCATGTTGTGAAACATGTACTCGCGGAAGTAGGTCGACCAGTATTTGTGCGCGTTCTGCAGATAACCGGCGCCGTGCACGAAGATCACGGCCGGCTTTTTCGGGTCGCGCTTCGCGCCGATCATCTCCGGCGTGAACAACCGCGCGTAGACGTCCTGGCCGTCGCGCGACTTGTACGTGATGACCTTCGGGTCGATCCACTTGAAACCGCTCCACTCCGGCGACGGGGATGTCGTGACCTGCACGGCCTTCGCGCCCGCGGACAGCGGCATCGTGTAGAGCTCCGGTGGCTTCGTGCTGTAGGAGTAAATCAGGCCGAGCGACTTTTCGTCTGGCGAGATCGTGACGTCGTTCGATCCGGTCATCGACGTGATCTTCGTGCGGGCGCCGCCGTCAACGCTCATGAGATAGAAATGGCGCTCGCCTGGATGCACGTCGTTTGTCGTCAGAAACACCTTCGTGCGGTCGCTCGAGAGCTGCGCGACCGTCACTTCCCATTTCCCCGACGTCAGCGCGACGGCCTTCGGCGACGCCGCCGTGACATCGAGCGAGTAGAGATGCAGGTGGCCTTCTTTTTCACTCAGGAAAAGAAACCGCTTGTTGTCCGGCAGCCACGCGAGGCCGCCGCCGAACGCGCCGCCGAAGCCTCCGCCGCCAATGCCCTGCTCGCGGATCCACGCATCGTCATGCAAATTATCGAGGAGGGTTGCCTTGCCCGTGGCGGGATCAACCTTCACGTACCAGCGATCTTTGTTGTCCTGAGAACCGGCGGCCACGATCATGTGCTGCCCGTCAGGAGAAACGTCCGGGGAATTCCAGTCGACGATGCGCGCCGCCTGTGAATTGCGTTCGGTGCCGCCAAACGTCGAGCTGTCGGCCCACACCGTCTTGTTTTCATTGAGATCGAGAATCGCGAGCTTGCGCACCGCCCGCGTGTCGCCGACGTTGGTGCGGCCGTTGATCATTTCCGGGAACGACGAAGTCGTCACGTAGTTTGGCGTGTCCTGGCCGCGCGGTGCGAGGGCCGGCTGCTCGGTCACCAGCACGTAGGCGTATCGCTCGTCGTGCGAGAGGACGATGTCGCTCATCGACTGACGGTCGGCGAGCGCAAGGCGCGCCAGCGTGGCCGGAGCGCCGACGGGAGCGCCACCGCCGCGACCGGCCCCGGCCGCACCGTCGCCGCCAGCGCGCGCCATCTGGTTGCGCGTGAACTCGATCAAGTTTGCGTTTTCGTCACGAAGAAGTTTTTGCGCTTCCGTCAGTTCAGCAGCCGCACCCCCTCGCCCCGCACCCGCTCCCCTGGCACCTGCGGCACCAGCCGCACCCGCAGCACCTTGCGCACCAGCCGGCGGAACAATATCCGTGAGCTGCGCAAAAGCGGCGCCGTCGCCGCCGCCTGACAGCGAAATGAGGTAGAGATTACCGTCACGTATGAACGTCACCGCGGTGTCGTTCCGCACCCAACGAGGACTCGTTTCCGCAGCGGCGGTGCGCATCAGAACGCGCTTGGCTCCCGTCGCGCCGTCTACGATCACGATGTCGCCGCCCTCGGCGGCGAGCACGCGCTTGCGATCGCGGTCCCATCGGCCGGTGATCGGCGCCACGACGGCGCGAACCTGTTCGTCCGTGAGTTTGGTCAAACCGGTGCCGTCGGGCTTCACGGAATACGTCGACGCGCGGTCTTCATCGAATTTCTGCCATGAAAAATAAATGGTCGACGAGTCGCGCGACCACCGGACGGCCGTCGGCGGGTAGCCGACCAGCTTCGGCCCGCGCATGATGCCGTCGATCGACAACATCGGGGTTC
Organism: Vicinamibacterales bacterium; assembly: GCA_046598935.1. Taxonomy (GTDB): domain Bacteria; phylum Acidobacteriota; class Vicinamibacteria; order Vicinamibacterales; family SCN-69-37; genus SCUN01. The sequence continues at coordinate 2,345 of JBKJHW010000056.1, forward strand.
CGGGCGGGACCGGGGCGACAGTCCGCTGGGTGGCGAGCGGAGCCTGGGCCTGCGGGGCGGGGGCCGCCAGAATGAGCGAGCCCGCAACGGCACAAATTCCGAGAACACTGAAAAGTCGGCGCATGGTTTGCACTCTCATTGGTTGTCGGGACGCTACTTACTTGTTTCAGGCTGATTTCACCTGACCCAAGATTGAGCGCGGCGTCCGGCTTCCGTGATGCGGGACGAACTTGTCCCGAAAACGGGACGTAGTATAGCAACGTGGAGAGGATCGAGATGTCGCAGTCAACGCTTCGCCAAGCCGCTTTTTTCGTTTTCACGGTCGCCCTGGCCGCCGGCCCGTTCAGCAGGTCGGACGTGCTAGCGCAGGTCGCCAGATCGTCCGGCTCCGGTCAATCGGTTCAGCCCGCGCCTCAAGGCCCGACGGTCTCGATTTCGATGGAAGACGCGGTGAAGATGGCGGTCGAATCGAATCTCGGCCTGTCTGCCGACCGGCTCGGCCCGGAGATCCAGGCGCAATCGCTGATCGCGGCGAAGGCGTTCTACAACCCGCTTTTCTCGACGGCGCTCACGCGCTTCAACTCCGAATCGGTGCCGACCAACTTCCTCGATTCGAATGCGACAAGCATCTCGACATCGCAGAACCGTTTCGCCACAGGCGTGTCGCAGAATCTGAGATGGTACGGCGGCAGCTACCGGCTCTCATTTGGCGGCAGCCGCACTGAAAACAGCTCGGCCGGCAACCCGTTCAACCCCCAGCTGGGCTCGACATTCGGCCTGGTGTTTTCGCAGCCGCTCTTGCGCAACTTACGGATCGATCCGGCGCGCGCGGCCGTCAAGACCAACCAGATCTCGCAGCAGATCGGCGACGTGCTGCTCCTCGAAAGCATCGCGCGCACGGCGCGCGACGCGCGGCTTCAGTACCTCACCCTGGTCGGCGCAATCGAAGGGCGGAAGGTCGCGCAGCAGAATCTCGACCTCGCGAAAGCGTCGCTGCGCAACGACCGCGCTCGCGTGGACGTCGGCCTGATGGCTCCTGTCGACATTGTCGGTTCCGAAGCGTCGGTCGCGCTCGGCGAAGACTCGCTGATTGCCGCCGAGGGCAACGTCGCGCGCGCGATGGATCAGCTCCGGCAGTTCATCCTTGATCCGTCGCGTCCGGACTACTGGACCGCCACCATCGTGCCAACCGACACGATCAATGCGGAACCGCGACAGCTTGACGTGGACGCCGCCGTGAAGGCCGCGCTCGAAAACCGCAGCGACCTGGTGACCGCTCGCAAGAACCTCGAGATCGGCCGGATGTCGGTCGACGTGTTGAAGAATGCGACCCTGCCCAATCTCGACTTCCAGGTGAACTACCAGGGCGCAGGCACGGCCGGCACGCAGTTCAAGTACGGCCAGGACGACTTCGTGAACCCGATCAGCAGCACGACGAAGGGTTTCGGCTCGGCGATCGGCGACGCGTTCGGCTACGTGCAGCCGGCCTGGACCTACAGCGTGGTGGGCAGCTACCCGATTCTCGGCCGGAGCGCCGAGAAAGCGAACTACACCCGCGGACAGCTGTCGCTGCGCCAGCAGGAAATCCTGCTGCGCGAGGGCGAGATGAGCGTCACGATCCAGGTCCGTGACGCCGCGCGCCAGGTCGAGACGAGCTTCAAGCGTGTGCAGACATCGCGCGCGTCGCTCGCGGCGCAGGTAAAACGGCTCGAAGCCGAGCAAAAGCGGTTTGAGGTCGGCACGTCGGACACGTTCCGACTCTTCCAGGTCCAGCGAGACGTCGCTAATGCCCGCGTCGCCGAGCTGCAGTCGATCCTCGCGTATTCGCAGGCGCTCATCAACTTCGAAGCCGTTCAGCGGATCCGATAGTCCACGCCGAAGCCGTGCAGCGGCTTCGATAACCCGATATATTGAGCGCCGTGCCCGTCACGGCGCTCGTCATTACGCTCAACGAGGCGGCCCATATCGAGGCCTGCCTGAACTCCGTCGCGTGGGCCGACGAACGGCTCGTGATCGACTCGGGCAGCACCGACGAGACCGCTGCCATCGCCGCCCGCCTGGGTGCGACCGTTATTTCGCGCCCCTTCGACGGATACAGCGCGCAGAAGAACTTTGGCGCGAGCCGCGCCTCGAACGACTGGATCGTATCGGTCGACGCGGACGAGCGCGTCACCGCCGGGCTCGCGGCCGACATGCAGGCCGCTGTCGCCTCGCCTGGCGACCACGCCGGCTTCCGGATGCCGCGCGTCACCTGGCACCTCGGCCGGTGGATGCGATGCACCGACTGGTATCCCGACAACCAGCTCCGCTTGTACGACCGCCGCCGCGCGCGTTGGAACGGCCTCACAGTGCATGAGTCGGTCTCTGCTGATGGGCCGGTGGGCCGGCTCACTCACGAGCTCGAGCACTACGCGTACCGCGATATCGCGCACCACCTCGACACGATCAATAAATACACGACGCTCGCGGCCGACGAAATGTACGCGCGCGGCCGCCGGACCGGGCCGGCGGAGCTCCTGCTCCATCCTCCGGCGGCGTTCTTCCGCAACTACCTTCTGAGGCGCGGGGTACTTGGCGGAACGGCCGGGCTGATCGTCTCAGTGATGAATTCGTATTACGTATTCCTGAAATTCGCGAAATTAGCGGCACGGCAGAAGTAACCGGCCGCATGCCTACGACATCGGTCCACATCGACACAGCGCGCACCTGGCGCGGCGGGCAGAACCAGGTGCTGCTGACCGTCACCGGGCTCAGTGAGATTGGCCATCCGGCGGTGCTCGTCGCGAACCAGCGCGGCGAGCTTGCCCAACGCGCGGCCGAGCGCAGCAAGGAGGGCCTGCGCTTCGTGCCGTTCTGGCCGAAGAGCGAGTTCGACGTGCATGCCGGATGGCAGCTCGGGCGCGTCTTCGCAACGGTGCAGCCGGACGTCATTCACGCGCACGACCCGCACGCCGTCGCTCTCATGCAGATGGCGATGAAGATGCCCGGCGCGCTCGCCAAACCGCCGCTGCTCGTCGCATCGCGACGCGTGGATTTCCATCTGCAGAAAAACGCGTTCTCGCGGTGGAAGAACAACAGAGTTGACGCGTGGATCGCCGCCTCGCAGGTGATCGCCGGCATGCTCGAGAAAGACGGCATCCCCCCCTCGAAGATTCACGTCGTCCACGAAGGCGTCAGTATTTCGAAGATCGACCGGGTCGACAACGTCGATGCCCATGCGGCCTTTTTTCTGCCCCATAACGCGCCGCTGATCGGCAACGTCGCCGCACTCGTGCCGCACAAGGGCCAGAAGCATCTCGTCGCCGCAGCGGCGCGCGTGATCCGGGAAGTGCCGGATGCGCGCTTCGTCATTCTCGGCGAGGGCGAGCTGCGCGAGCAGCTCGAGCGGCAGATCAAGGAACTGGGCCTTGAGCGCCACGTGATTCTGGCCGGCTTCCGGCCCGACGTGATCGGCCTGATCAAGTCGTTTGACCTTCTCGTCATGAGCTCGCTCACCGAAGGCCTGGGAACGTCGATCCTCGATGCCATGGCGTGCGCCAAGCCGGTCGTCGGCACGCGCGCGGGCGGCATTCCGGAAGCCGTCCGCGATGACGACACGGGCCTGCTCGTGCCGCCGCACGACGACGCGGCCCTGGCGGCTGCGATTGTCAGGTTGTTGAAGGATCCAGCGCTGGCCGCGCGCCTCGGCGCGTCAGGCCGGCAACGGGCCGCGGAATATTTCGGCGTTGAGCGGATGGTTTCAGAGACGCTGAGCGTCTATCACAGAGCGCTCAGCAGCAGGCGCGGCCCTTAGGCACGCGCCCGCGGCCGCGGACGGCAGTGCGCCCTGAGCGGGCAATCGGCATTGCCGCGCGCGGTGCCGAAGCCGCACGCGCCCATCATGCTCAAGTGACAGAGCGCAAAATCAAAACGCACCGGGTCCAGCGGATCGACTTTTCGTAGCGCGGCGGTGATGTCGGCCGCCATCTTCCACCCCGGCGACACCCGCGAGGTGTAGCCGAGGCACTTCCCGACCCGGATCGTGTGCGTGTCGAGCGGCACGAGCAGCTTTGAGGCCGGGATGCGCGTCCAGCCGCCGGGATCGACGGCATCGTGGCGAATCATCCAGCGGAGGAAGAGGTTCATCCGCTTGCACGCCGATCCGGTCGAGGGCTTCGCGAAAAAGTAAGACTTCCCGCCGCGCCGCGAAAATGTTTCGATCGCCGGCGCGAGATCCGGATGCGATTCGTCGTAACCGGCCGCGAAGCAGGCCTCGATCGACCCGAATTCGTCGAGCATCCTCTTCAGCGTGACGAAGAGTCCGATGACTTCGGGGCCCTTCACCCACCGGTGCACAAACGGTTTGAGCGCGGCCCCGTCGCGCTTCCTGTCAAACGCGCGAACGAACGCCGCCGGCGCCGGCCCCATCACTTTGCCGATGGCTTCGATCGACGCCATGACGGACGCGACGCGGCCGAACGCGAGCCCGGCGGCGACGAATGCGACGATCTCCCGATCGTCCACGCGCGCGTACCGCCGGACGATCTGAATCGGATCCATCGCCGATTCAGGCGCGTTAAATGACGCGTACAGGTCTTCGAGAGATTTTAGAACGTGGTGATTGGCTGCTTGGCTTTGCACATCGGGCAATCGGCATGAAGGTAGTTGTCGGGCGCCTTGTACTCGGCCAACGCGATGTTCGGCACGCCGAGATCGACGATGGCTTCCATGCGGTCGTAGATTTCGGCGGTGGCGATCACGTGCCCGCCGGCCGATTCGATCAGCGCGCGGGCCTCCTCGAAGGTCTTGCCGGTGTTACGAACGTCATCGACGAGCAGCACGCGCTTGCCGTTCAGCACCGATTTGTAGAACTCGCGGATCACCAACTTGCCGCCGGCCTCTTCCGAAATCGGCGCGAACGAGTAGGGCGGATGCGTCAGCGGCCGCCGGCCGTCCATGAGCCCGGCCATCGTGTGAGCCAACAGGGCGCCGCCCATCACCGGCCCGGCCACCACATCAGCGGTCTTTGCGATTGTTTCAGGAATGACGTCGATCAGATCCTGGCCGTAGCGCCAGATCGCCGCCGGCTGACGAAACAGCCGGTGCGGATTCAGGTACACCTGCCCGTGGTATCCGTTGCCGTAATCGAAATGGCCGTCGATCATCAGCACTTCGAATTCCTGCAAACTCTCGAGTGCCCGCCGCCGCCGCTCGTCGTTTCTCATTCCCGCTCCTCAAATCTGTCTGCGCCGCTCACGCCGCGATTCACAAACACCGCGCGGCCGCCGACATAAGTCGCGGCCGCGGCTCCGGAGAGTGTCCACCCGTCGAACGGTGTGTTCTTCGATTTTGAAACGAGCTCGGCGGCCCGAACCGTCACCGGCGCGTCGGGCGCGATGATCGTGAGGTCCGCGGGGCCGCCTTCCGACAGCGTCCCGCCGGGCACCTTGAGGATTCGCGCCGGGGCCGCACTGAGCAACTCGATCAGCCGCGGCCATCCGATCAGGCCGGGCTGAATCAGCTTCGCGACGCATAACGGAATCGCGGTTTCGAGGCCGACGATGCCGAAGGGCGCGCGGTCGAATTCGAGCGCCTTCTCGTCGGCATGATGCGGCGCGTGATCCGTGGCGATGACGTCGATCGATCCGTCGCGCAGGCCTTCGATGAGCGCCAGCCGGTCGGCTTCCTCGCGAAGCGGCGGGTTCATCTTCGTATTCGTGTCGTATCCCTTGATCGCGTCGTCTGTCAGCGTGAAGTGATGCGGCGTGACTTCGCACGTCACCTTCACGCCGCGCGACTTGCCGTCGCGCACGGCGCGCAGCGATTCGCGCACGCTCATGTGCGCGATGTGCACATGCCCGCCCGTCATCTCCGCCAGGCTGATGTCGCGCTCGGCCATGATCGATTCGGCGACCGACGGAATACCCTTCAGCCCGAGCATCGCGGCGACGGGACCTTCGTGGGCGCAACCGTCGCCTTTCAGCGACGGGTCCTCGCAGTGCTCGATGACCGGCATGCCGAACATCGACGCGTATTCGAGCGCTCGCCGCATCAGCAGCGCCGTATTCACCGGCCTGCCGTCGTCCGTGATGGCGACGCAACCGGCGGCCTTGAGGTCGCCGATCTCTGTCAGCTGTTCGCCGTTCGATCCGACTGACACGGCACCGATCGGGTAGACGCGCGCGAGGTTGACCTCCGCGGCGCGTTTTAAAATGAACTGCGTGATGCCCGCCTGGTCGTTGACCGGCGTGGTGTTCGGCATGCAGGCGACTGCGGTAAAACCGCCGGTGACCGCCGACAGCGACCCGCTGGCGATCGTCTCCTTGTGCTCCTGCCCCGGCTCCCGGAGGTGCACGTGCATGTCGATCAGTCCCGGCGCGACGATGAATCCCGCGGGCACGTCGATGACTCGCGCGCCATCGGCCGGCAGCGACTTGCCGATCTTCGCGATGCGGCCGTGTTCGATCAGCACGTCAAACTCGCCGTCACGCCCGGCGGCCGGGTCGATCACGCGTCCGTTCTTCAACAACAACTTCATTCCGTCTCCAATCTCAATCGTACGCAGGCGCGGATGTTCAGGTCCGCGGACCTACAGGTCCGCACCGACGTCAGTGCCTGCCAGCAGATACAACACCGCCATGCGCACGGCGACGCCGTTTGCGACCTGATCCAGAATGACCGACTGCGGTCCGTCGGCGACGTCGCTCGCAATCTCGACGCCGCGATTCATCGGACCCGGGTGCATCACGATCGCGTCAGTTTTCGCGCGCTTCAACCGCTCCGCAGTCAGGCCAAACAGCGAAAAATACTCGCGGACCGATGGCAGAAACAACCCGTGCATCCGTTCGCTCTGCACGCGCAGCATCATCACCACATCGGCGCCTTCGCACGCTTCGTCCATCACTGTCGTGGCTCGCACGCCGAGTCGATCCAATCCCTTGGGTATCAGGGTCGCCGGGCCGCACGCGATGACGGACGCGCCCATCTTCGTGAGCAGAAGCGCGTTCGAACGGAGGACCCGGCTGTGCAGCAGATCGCCGACGATCGCCACGCGAAGACCGGCAAGCCGGCCCTTGCGCTCGCGAATCGTGAACGCGTCGAGCAGCGCCTGTGTCGGATGCTCGTGTGTGCCGTCGCCGGCGTTGATGATGCTCGACTGGCAGACGCGCGACAGCAGGTGCGCGGCGCCCGATGACGCGTGCCGCACCACGATCATGTCGGGCGACATCGCTTCGAGTGTCCTGGCGGTGTCGATCAACGTCTCGCCCTTGACCACGCTCGAGCCTGAAGTCGTCATGCCCATCGTGTCGGCGCTGAGCCGCTTCTCGGCGAGCTCGAACGAGAGCCGCGTGCGCGTGCTCGGCTCGAAAAACAGATTCACGACCGTGCGCCCGCGCAACGCCGGCACTTTCTTGATCGACCGCGATCCGACTTCCTTCATCGCGACCGCCGTATCGAGCACCAGCGAAATCTCGGCGTCGTCGATGTCGTCGATGCTCAGCAGATGCCGCGTCCGAAGGGTGGTCGCCGCGGTGAGCGTCACGACAGCACCTCCACTTCATCGCGGCCGTCGATCTCGGTCAGGTGCACCTGCACGCTCTCGCGAAGCGACGTCGGAACATTCTTGCCGACATAGTCCGCCCGAATCGGCAGCTCGCGATGTCCGCGATCGATGAGCACGACGAGCTGGATGGTCTTGGGCCGTCCGAAGTCGATCAGCGCGTCCAGCGCCGCGCGGATCGTCCGCCCCGTGTAGAGCACGTCGTCGACGAGCAGCACGTGCTTGCCGGCGAGATTGAACGGAATGTCCGTGCTCCGCACGACGGGATGCGAGCCGGCGTTCTGCCCCATCAAGTCGTCGCGATACAGCGTGATGTCGAGTGCGCCGGTCGGCAGGTCGGCGCCGGTGATCTCTTTGAGCGCCCCGGCGATGCGCTTCGCGATGGGCACGCCGCGCGTGCGGATGCCTACCAGACGGACATCCGAGATGCCCGAGGCGCCTGGAGGCGCCGTTGAAGAAGCGTGGTGTTCGATGATTTCGTGCGCGATGCGTGTGAGGCTTTTCGCCACACGATCGGCGTCCATGACGACCGGCATTTCCCCCCCTTTCCGGCCTCACAGGGCCGACTTAAAGAGCGAGAGGATCATAACAGTACCGCTAGCGCTCGTGCGTCCCGATGAACGTCGTCGGCCGTCCGAGCGTGAAGGTGCGCTGGAAGATGTCTGTTTTCGCGTAGCCGTCCATATCGCGGCCGATCGGCACGCCCATGTAATACAGCACCGTCGGCGCGACATCGACGATGGCGCCGCGCTCGTAGAGGCCGGGCGCGACATTCGGGCCGAGCGCGAGCAGGAAGCCGTCCGGCGCGTCTTCGTGCGTGCCAGTGTCGTCCGGGAGGCGCAAGATCCGGTTGGCCAGCCTGTGCGCCGGCGACACCGCCTCCATCCCGAAGCCCGACACCACAAGTAGAAGCGTGTCGGGATTTCGCCTGATCGTCTCGCCGATCTGACGGTCGATCCACGCGTAGTACCGGTCGAGCGCGCCGCCGTATTTTTTCTGCTCTTCGGGAGTCACATTGCGCATCTGGCTGAAGAGACGCCCCGGCTCGGAGAAACCGAAGTAGGGCCGCGACAGCACTTGTATCCCTGTGTAACGAATGGCTGTGAGGTCGACGGCGAACTGGTCGATCAGCCCGGCAACATGCCGCGGCTCGCCGTCGATGATCGTGTCGAAGCCGACGAGGGCCTGACTGTAGCTGCGGTCCCATCGTGCGCGCGCAATCGTCGACGAGGCGGCGGTCGCGGTGCGGTCGTCCTGCAGGACCTCGGTCCACGGCGTCAGCTGCGTCGCGTCGAAATGCTCGCGCGCCAGCTGCGCAGCGGTCGTCGGCGCGCCATTGGTCGAATCCGACAGCCGGAGCGGCGACGATGAGGTTTGCTCGAAGCGGTCGCTGATGACAAATCCGCGAGTCGCGCGCGCCGGCGACGTGAGCGGCCAGCGGACAATCCCGGCCGAGAGATGGAAGTCCGAGAGGATGTCCCACAGGGTGCGCGAATGAAGCGCCGAGGCGCCGGGTGTTTCCTGAATGACGGCGCCCAGATCGAGCAGGCCCTGCGCAAACATATAGTCCGGCAGCAAGTTCGCAGCGTCGGGATCGCCCTGCCGCGCGCGATAAATACTCGACGACCGGACGCCGGACTTCGGCGGATATTTTCCCGTCGCCGCAGCGGCCCAGACGGGCTCGGGCTGCGTCGGGCGAAGCGTGGCCAACGGCATGACCGCTCCGGCGTCGAGGATCTTGCCGAAATTCGGGAGCAAGCCGGCCGCCACGCCGTGACTCACGTATTTCAGCGACGCGCCGTCGAGCAGGATCATGTGCACCGACGGCGCGATGAGCGCGGGCGGGACCGCCGCTACCGGCGGCGGCACGCTCGGGACTTGCACGTCGCCGACGCCGCGCACGAGCAGCGGCACGATGATCGATACGGCGAGGACGACGCTGAGGAGGGCGCCGGTGAAGGGGCGCCCGCGTTTGCCGAATGAGAACCGCGCGATCGCGATCAGAAATAACAGAATCGCGCAGACCGTGATGATGCTCGCGCCTGATCGCAGGCGCGCGGCGGCGGCGTCGTCGAGGACCCACCGCAGGCCGCTCAGGTTCCCCCAGCTGATCGACGCGGCCGCGCCGGCTGTGACGGCGCTCGTCCAGGCAAGCACGCGCACGCTCAGCCATGCGGGCTGGATGGGATTTCCGGTGAACGCGTCGCGGATGATGAGCGCCATCCACACGGCGACGGTGACGAGAAGCCCGTGGACGCTCAACGCCGCGATAAACCAGTGCACGGTCGTCATCGAGACGAGCGGCATCTGCGGATTGAGCTGAAGCACGAGCGCCGTGACGTACGCCGCACCCAACAGGCCGACGAGCGCGGCGTTGGTGAACATGCGGATCAGGCGCATGTCGATATACTTACCCAAGTGGCTGTCGATGTTCTCGCGGAGATTCTGACGAACCGCGCGCTCTCCCGCGACTACAACGTGCTCGGTTTTGCCGCACCGGAGATCGCGCGACGCGCGCGGCCCGGGCAATTCGTCATGGTGCGGACGACGGCCGGCAACGACCCTCTGCTTCGCCGGCCCTTTTCGATCTTCGAAATTCTGCGCGACGTCGCCGGCCAGCCGGTTGGCGTGTCGATTCTCAACAAGAGCGTCGGCTCGGGGACGTCGAAACTCTTCAGCGCGAGGCCGGGCGACAGGCTTTCGATCCTGGGACCGCTCGGCAAATCCTGGCTGGACGTGTTTTCAGATTCACACGATTCACCAGACTCACCGGATTCGCATGAATCGTGGTTCGTCGCCGGCGGCGTGGGACTCGCGCCGTTTGTCACGTTCGCCGAGCATCTCGCGAGCGAAAAGCGGCCGATCACACTGTTCTACGGCGGGCGCGGCACGGCGGACCTTTACTACTCATCGTTCTTCGAACAGCTCGGCGCGACACTGCATCTCACGACCGAGGACGGCACGGCCGGCGAAAAAGGCCGCATCACGCTGCCACTCGAGCGGGAGCTCAAGGCGCGTTCGGGCGCGGGCATCACGCTGTACGCGTGCGGCCCGACGCCGATGATGCGCGCGGTCGCCGCGCTCGGACAGTCGCATGGCGCGCGGACCGTCGTCTCGCTCGAGCCGGTCATGGGGTGCGGCATGGGCGGCTGCTACAGCTGCGTCGTGAAAGTCAGCGACGAAACCCGCCGAAGCCCCGGCGGCAGCGGGTCTCACTTCGTACGGGCTTGCCTCGAAGGCCCGGTGTTCGACGCCGCGCGCGTGCAGTGGGACACGCTGGTGCACTGATGGCGCGTGACCTCTCCGTCCAGATCGGCTCACTCGCCCTCAAGAACCCGATCATCGCCGCATCGGGCTGCTTCGGCTACGGGCTCGAGTACGCCGGATCGATCGATATCGCCGCGCTTGGCGGCGTGGCATCGAAGGGCCTCTTTCTCAAGGAACGCGAAGGTCACGCGCCGCCGCGGATCGTCGAAACGCCGTCGGGAATGCTCAACGCAATCGGCCTGCAGGGCATCGGCGTGCACCGCTATGTTGCCGAGAAGCTGCCGGAGCTTCGCCGTCTGGGCGTGACCAACATCGTCAATATCTGCGGAACGACGCTCGATGAGTACTGCGAGGTTGCGAGGGTCCTGTCCGATCACGAGGGCGTTCACGCGATCGAAATCAACATCTCGTGCCCGAACATCAAAGAGGGCGGCATCCAGTTCGGCTGCTCGCTCACGGGGACCTACGACGTCGTCTCTGCCGTCCGCAACGTCACCACACTGCCGATCATTCCGAAGCTGACGCCGAATGTGACCGATGTTGCGTCGTTTGCGCGCGCGGCGGAAGAAGGCGGCGCCGACGCCGTATCACTCGTCAATACGTTTTTGGCGATGGCGATCGACATCGAGACGCGCACACCCAAACTCACCAACATGATGGGCGGGCTGAGCGGCCCGGCGATCCGGCCGATCGCCGTTCGCATGGTGTACGAATGCCGGCAAGCGGTGAAGCTGCCCATCATCGGCATGGGCGGCATCGCCACGGCCGAAGACGTCATCGAGTTCCTGATCGCCGGCGCCAATGCCGTGCAGGTCGGCACGGCCAACTTTGTCGATCCGTTCATCTGGTCGAAGCTCACCGACGGGCTGTCGAGCTACCTGGACCGCCATGACATCGCGAGCGTTGCCGCGCTCACGGGGACGCTGCGGAAGAATAAGTGAATTGGTGAATCTGTGAATCGTGTGAATCCGATCCTTGTGGCTCTTGACGTCGCGACTGCGCCCGAGGCCCACCGCCTCGCCGGGGCTCTCGGAGATTCCGTCGGCGGCCTGAAAATCGGGTTCCAGCTTTTCACCGCCGTGGGCCCGTCGATCGTTCGCGCGATGGTGGACGCCGGGCATCGCGTGTTCCTCGATTTGAAGTTCCATGACATCCCCAACACAGTGGCCGGCGCCGTCGCCGCGGCCACTGATCTCGGCGTGTGGATGGTCAACGTTCACGCCGCCGGCGGCGCGGCGATGCTCACGGCGGCGCGTGACGCAGCCGCCGAGCGCGCGGCCGCGCTCGGGCGGCCGAAACCGCTGGTCATCGCGGTCACCGTCCTCACCAGCATGGATGCGCCGGCGCTCGCCTCAGTGGGCGTGTCGCGATCTCCGCTCGATCAGGTCGTTCACCTGGCGACGATGGTCAAGGAATGCGGCTTGGATGGCGTTGTCGCGTCGCCGCAGGAAACAGCGGCGATTCGCGCGGCCTGCGGGCGGGATTTCGCGGTCGTAACACCGGGCATTCGCGGTGGGGCCGCAGTGGCAAAAGCGGATGATCAAAACAGGGTGGCGACGCCGGCTGGCGCAATGGCAGCCGGCAGCACCTATCTTGTGGTGGGACGCCCGATCACGGCGGCGCAGGATCCCCGGTCGGCCGCACTCGCAATTTTGCGAGACGCGACCGACTTCGGGTCATCGGGTAGCTGATTATTTAGCCGTCATGACAATCCGGCCGCGGCGGTTCTCGGTGAAGCAGGACTCCACGTCTTCTGTGCACGACGGCTGCTCTTCGCCCTTGCTCACCATCGCGATCCGCGCGAGGTCGATGCCGAGGCTGCCGAGATAATCGCGCGTGGCGTTTGCGCGCCGTTCGCCAAGCGCCAGGTTGTATTCGTTCGTGCCGCGCGAATCCGCGTGGCCCTCAACGGTGATTCTCACGCTTGTCCACTTCTTCATGAACACGGCGTTCTTGTCGAGCGCGGCACGCGACGCGTCGCTCAGTTCCGCCGAGTCGTAGTCAAAGAACACGTCGGTCAGCGGTTTCTGTGCGATCAGATCCGCAAGTGACAGCCGCGCGAAGAGCTCTTCCTCCGTAGGCGGCGGCGGCGGAGGCGGCGGCTGCGGCTGCGCGGGGGGCGGCGGTGGCGGCGGTGGGGGCGTCGCGACAGGCGCCGGCGGTGGCGCAGGGGGCGGTGGCGGAACCACCACAGGCGGCTGCTTTTTGCTGCATGCCGATATCGTCGCAAGCGGCGCAACAAGTGCCGCAAGCATCATCAAACAAGTTAATGCTCGTCGCATCATCTAAACTCCTACGGTATCTTGCCCCGAATGCAATAATTCCCGCAATGGATCGTCTTCTGGCCGCGACCGCGGCCGCCGAAGACCGGCACTTCTGGTTTCTCGGTCTCCGCCGCTTCGCGAAGCTCATGCTCGACCGTGCCCTCCCGGCTCGGCGGCCGCTGCGCATCCTCGATTGCGGGACGGGCACGGGCCGGAATCTCGATTGGCTTCAGTCGTACGGAGTCGCATCGGGCATCGAGCGCTCGGCCACCGGGCTCGCCATCGCGCGACTACGCGGCAGACGGGTTGCGGCGGGAGATGTCACCGCGCTCCCCGTGCTGTCGGCCGCTTTCGACCTGGTCACATCGTTTGATGTGATCTATTCGCTCGGCGAAGACGACGAGCGCAGCGCGATCGAGGAGATGCACCGGGCGCTCGCGCCGGGAGGGATCCTGCTCGTAAATGCGGCGGCGCTCGATATTCTCCGCGGCTCGCATTCCGCGCTGGCCCAAGAGCGTCGCCGGTACACGAAGGCTGAGCTCAGCGGCAAGCTCGAGCGCGCCGGCTTCGACGTCCTGCGGATTTCGTACACAAATTTCACAACGCTGCCGATCACGTTGGGCCTGCGTTGGGCGCAACGCGCGATCGGGCACGGCGATGAGGCGGCTGAAACAGAAATGTCGGTGCCGATGGCGCCGGTGAATGCGATCCTTGCGGGGGCGTTGGCCGCTGAAGCGGCCGTGCTGCGGCTCGTGCCGCTTCCCGCCGGATCGTCAGTGATGTGTGTAGCAAAGAAAAGAAAATAACCGTCACTCGTCCCAGTTGTCGTCTTTGTCGTCGCCGTCATCCTCGACATCATCCAGGTCGGCTTCGGCGTCGTCTTTCTCTTTCTCTTCTTTCTCGTCCTTTTCTTCGTCTTCGTCATCATCGATGTCGAATTCGAGCGGGTCGAGGGTCGCGATGCGGAGAGCGCTGCCGCAGTCGGCGCACTCAAATGCGTCTCCGATCTGGAGATCTTCCAGGTCGGCGTCATCGATTTCAATTTCAGCGTCGCATTCGGGACACGTAGCCATACACTGCTCCGAGGAATCGGGAATCGGGATTTCGATTATACATGTCGCTTTCGAAAACAATTCTCATCGCGCACCAAACAGCACACATCCGTGATCGCGTCGCCGCGGCGCTGGCGGATGCGCGTCACGACTACGTCACGGCAGACACGGCGGATGCCGCGCTGTCGGCGGTGGGCGACGAGGCGCGGCCGATCAGCCTCGCCGTGGTCGATCTCGGATTGGCGCCGGATGCGGGCGTCTTCGTCGGCGCGCTGAAGCGCCGAACCACGCGGAGCATCCCTGTCGTGATCTTTGCCGGCTCGGTACGTTCCGGCGCTGACGTGCCTGCCCTTCTCGCCGCCGGCGTCTCCGGATATCTCAACGAGCACGCGGCCACGGCGCAGATCGTGCCGTCGCTCGCGCCGCATCTTTTCCCCGACAGTTTTGACCGGCGCAGCAGCCCGCGCGTGACGCTCGGCATTCCGGTTTCGTACCGAGCCGGGCAGACGATCGCCGGCGCCCTCACGCTCAACGTCGGCAAGGGCGGGGTGGGGGTCAGGACCATGAGCCCGCTCGCCGCCGGCGCGGAGGTTCAGATCAAATTCCGCTTGCCGGCCGGCACCACCGAGATCGAAGCGGCGGGCCGCGTGGCCTGGAGCAATCGCCAGGTCGGTTTCGGAATCCAGTTCGAGCGTGTCGCCGCCGACGCTCAGTCCGCGATCGACGCCTTCGTCGACGCAAATACGTAGTTCATCAGCCGCAGCGAGTTGGCCGTCACGATCAGCGTGGCACCGGTATCTGCGAACACCGCCATCCAGAGTGACGTCACGCCGAACATCGCGAGCGCGATGAACCCAAACTTGAGTCCCAGCGCGATCGCCACGTTGGCGCGGATGATACCGAGCGTCTTGCGGCTGAGCGCGAAGAGCGCCGGCAGCCGACCGAGGTCATCGCCGAGCAGCGTCACGTCGGCCGCTTCGATCGCGATCTGGCTGCCCGTTGTGCCCATGGCGATGCCGAGATCCGATGCCGCGAGCGCCGGGCCGTCGTTCACGCCGTCGCCGACCATCGCGACGGGGCCGTACCGTTCACGCATTTTCACGACGCGGTCGGCCTTATCGGCAGGCAGAAGCTCCGCGTACACCGCATCGAGACCGAGCGCCGCCTGAAGCCGCGAAGCCGTCTGCGGCGAATCGCCCGTCAGCAACGCGACGTACTTCACCCCGCCGGCGCGCAGCTCCGCGATCGCCCGCGCGCCTGATTCCTTCGGAGAATCACCGAGGCTGATGACGCCAAGACCCGCGCCGGACCGGCCGACCATCACGGTCGTCTCGCCGCGGTCCGACATCCTCTCGAAATGGCTGTGTAGAGCCGGCGTGCAGAGATTGCGCTCCTTGAACAGGCGGTGGCTGCCGACGATGACTGGCTCATCGCCAACGAACGCTTCGGCGCCGCGGCCGGGCAGCGCCCGGAAATCATCGCCGCTCGCCACGGCGACGCCGGTGGACTTCGCATGCGAAACGATTGCGCGTCCGATCGGATGCTCCGATCGGGACTCGAGCGACGCCGCTGCGCCCAGAACGCCGGCGGCCGTTGCGCCTCCAACGCCGACGACGTCCATCACCGTCACGCGGCCGTGCGTGAGCGTGCCCGTTTTGTCGAAGGCCACGGCCCTGATGTCGGCGGCCCGCTCAAAGTGCGCGCCGCCTTTGACGAGGACGCCGTGGCGCGCCGCCGACGTCAGCCCGGCCATGATCGCGACAGGTGTGGAAATCACCAGGGCACACGGACACGCGGCAACCAGAAGCATCAGTGCCCTGTAAAACCAGAGTGAGAATTGCGCGGATTGATCATCGACAAGCGGGGGGACCAGAGCAACCGCTATGGCCAGAATGAAAACTGCGGGAGTGTAGATGCGGGCGAAACGGTCGACAAACTGCTGCGTCGGTGCCCGGCGGGCCTGCGCGTCTTCGACCATCGACAGGATGCGCGCCGTCGCGCTGTCGCTCGCAGCGGCCGACGCCTCCATTTCGAACGCGTTGTGGCCGTTGACGGTGCCGCCAAGGACGAGGTCGCCGGCGAACTTCTCCACCGGCCATGACTCGCCGGTGATCGGCGACTGATCGATCGTCGTGGTGCCGCTCACGATCCGGCCGTCCACCGGCACACGCTCACCGGGACGGACGATGAGCAGGTCGCCGACGATCACCTCGGCCGATGCGATGTCATGCTCGCGGCCGTCGCGTCGCACCAGCGCGCGGTCCGGCGCCGACGCCATCGCGCCGCGCACGGCTCGGCGCGCTCGCCGCACCGTCCAGCCCTCGAGCCATTCGGCGAGACCGAACAGCCAGATGACGGCGGCGGCTTCCCACCAGTCGCCGAGCACGATCGCGCCGGCGACGGCGATGACCATCAGGATATTGATGTCGAGCCGGCGCGCCTTGATCGAACGCCACGCGCCCTGAGCCGGCACACGAATCGTCAGGGCGATCGACAGCGCGAAGCACGCGATCGCAGCACCTCGAATGCCCTGCCATTCGAGAACCGCCCCGCCGACGATGAGCAGCCCCCCAATGACCATTGACCACTGACCATTGACCATTGGGGTTACTCTTCTCCCGCATGGGCGGCCGCGTCGCGCAACAGACGCGCAACGTGCAAATCGTCAAGGGCGTAGAACACCTGCCGCCCGGCACGGCGCACTCGAACGAGCCTTGCCGTGCGCAAGATCCGCAGCTGATGCGATGTGGCCGACTCGCTGAGGCCGGCCTCGGTCGCCAGTTCCGCCACCGGTCGCTCGCCATGACTGATAAGGTCAAGCAGCGCGAGCCGCGACGGGTCCCCCAGAATCTTGAAGAGCGCCGCGACTTCAGGGACGGCCGAGGGACCGATGACGCGGACGGAATGGCGGGCTGGGCGGCTCATAATCCTGTAGACATATGAATATATGAGCAAGTGTTCATATGTCAAGTTACCGGCGCATGTTGTAGCATTTTGCTTTGCGAGAGTTCCCACGCACCCCGTATTGGAGTCATCACCTGTGATCGAGGTACAGCACCTCACCAAACGCTACGGTCGGGTCACCGCCGTAGACAACATCAGCTTCCGGGTCGAGAAGGGCCAGATCCTCGGCCTGCTCGGCCCGAACGGCGCCGGCAAATCGACGACGATGCGCATCTTGACCGGGTATATGCCCGCGACCGACGGCAAGGCGATCGTCGCCGGGTACGATGTGTTCGCCAAGCCGATCGAAGCCAAAACGCGCATCGGATACCTGCCCGAAACGCCGCCGCTCTACCCCGACATGACGGTTCGCGAATACCTGACGTTCGTGTCGAAGATCAAGATCGCGAAAAAACTGTCGAAGGCCGAGCGCGCCGCGCGCGTCGACGCCGTCATGAAGAAGACCTTCGTCGACGACATGGCGCAGCGCCATTGCGGCAAGCTGTCGAAAGGCTACCGGCAACGCGTGGGCCTGGCCCAGGCGCTCATCCATGATCCCGAAGTGCTCGTCCTCGACGAGCCGACCGCGGGTCTCGATCCGAAGCAGATCATCGAGACGCGCGAGATCATCAAGAGCCTCGCCGGCGACCACACCGTCGTGCTGAGCACGCACATCCTGCCGGAAGTCGTGCAGACCTGCTCCAGCGTCGTCATTCTCAACAAAGGCCGCGTCATGGCGGTCGATACGCCCGATAACCTGACGCGGCAGCTGCGCGGCTCGTCTTCGTTGTATGTGCAGGTCGACGCGCCAGGCAACGACCCGACCGACACGCTCGCGGGCGTGCCCGGCGTCACCCGGGTCGACGTCGCTGATCGTCACGAAGGATTTGTGGGCTACGAGCTGGTGACGGCGCCGGATCACGACGTGCGTCGCGACGTCGCGCGCGCGGTCGTCGATCGCGGCTGGGGATTGCTTGAGATGAGACCGACCCGAATGAGCCTGGAAGACATCTTCCTGCAGCTGACGACGCAGGAACCGAAGGAGACCGTGGAACCTGGAACCGTGGAACCCGGAACCGCTGAAACTGGCACCGCGACCGACGGAACGGAGGGAGCCAATGCGTAACGCAATGGCCATCGCGGGCAAGGAACTGCGGAGCTACTTCACCTCGCCGATCGGCTGGGTGATCTGCGGATTATTCCTGCTGATCTTCGGATTCTTCTTCAACACCTACGTGGACTTCTTCATCTCGCAGAGCCTCAGCCAGATGGCGGGCGGCACGGGCTCGCCGATGAACATCAACATCTCGCTCATCCGGCCGCTCTTCAGCAACGCCACGGTCATCGTGCTGTTCGTGCTGCCGAGCATCACGATGCGAACGTACTCCGAAGAGAAGCGCTCAGGCACGATCGAGTTGCTGCTCACCTCGCCCGTCACCGACTGGCAGATCATCATCGGCAAGTTCCTCGGCGCGATGGGGCTCTACTGCGTGATGCTGCTCGGCACGCTCCTCTATATGGGCGTGCTCTTCGCCTACGGCCAGCCGGAGTGGAAGCCGCTGCTCGCCGGCTACCTGGGGTTGTTGCTGATCGGCGGTTCGTTCATCTCGATGGGCTTGTTCATCTCGAGCCTGACGAAGAATCAGATCGTCGCCGGCGTCGGCACCTTCGCCGCAGGCCTGCTCTTCTGGATCATCAACTGGATGAGCGACAACGCGTCGCCGATGGTTGCCGACATTCTCAACTACCTGTCGATCACGCAGCACTTCGACGATTTCGCCAAGGGCGTGATCGCCACAAACCACCTCATTTACTACCTCTCGTTCATTGCCTTCGGCCTGTTCCTCACATCGAAGTCGGTTGACTCTGAACGGTGGAGGGGCTAACTCATGAAGCGCATTCTCGGCATACTCGGTTGGCTCGGCGTCGTCCTCGTTCTCGCGGCCGTGGCCGTCCGTTTCATCAGGCCTGAACTCACGGAGTGGTACCAGGGCCTCGCGATCGCCGGCCTGGTCGTGACGCTCCTCTATACGCTCAGCCAGTGGCGCGACATCGGCCGCTCGATGAGCGGCAAGGGCGCGAGGTACGGATCGGTGGCGGCCGGCGGCGTGCTGCTGATGCTCGGCATCCTCATCGCGGTGAACTACATCGGCAGCCGGCAGACAAAGCGGTGGGATCTCACAGGCGGCGGGCAGTTCACGCTCTCCGAACAGTCGAAGAAGATCGTCGGCGACCTCACGCAGCCGCTGAACGTTCGCGTGTATTACGAAAGCGGCAACATCAACCAGGTCAGCGACAAGGTCGATCCGTACAAGCAGCTCAGCTCGAACTTTGTGGTCGAGTACATCGACGCCGAAAAGAATCCGGCGCGCGCGCAGCAGGACGGCGTGCAGCAGTACGGCACGGTGATCATGGAATACAGCGGCCGCACCGAGCGCATCACGACGCTCGATGAACAGACCGTCACCAACGCGATCATCAAACTCATTGAAGGTAAGCCCAAGAAGGCGTACTTCGTGCAAGGCCACGGCGAGCGCGACCCGAACAGCGGCGACCCGCGCTTCGGGTACTCGAGCGCGGCGACGCGGCTCAAGAACGACAATTACGACGTCGCCAACGTGTCGCTCGCGCAGGACGGCAAGCTGCCCGACGACGCGACGGTGTTGATCGTCGCGGGCCCGCAGAACGACTATCTGCAGCCGGAAATTGACGCGATCAAGGCATACCTCGCGGGCGGCGGCAAGCTCGTGCTGATGATCGACATCCAGGCAAAGGCCGACGCGCCGCCGCTGACCAACTTGATCGCGCTCGCGAAGGAATGGGGCGTGGAGATGGGCACGAACCTCATCGTCGACATCAGCGGCATGGGCCGCGTGTTCAACACCGGGCCGGAGATGCCCATCGCGTCCGAGTACCCGTCGCATCCAGCCACCGAAGGATTCAAGTACATGACGGCGTACCGGCTGGTGCGCTCGGCCACGCCGATTGAAGGCGGCACGAACGGCCGCGTCGCGCAGCGCGTGATCCAGTCGAGCCCGAAGAGCTGGGCCGAAACGGACTTCAAGTCGCTCACGACCGGCAAGCAGGTCGGCCTCGATGCGGCCGCCGGTGATATCCCCGGTCCAGTGTCGATCGCTTCGGCCGTGGCTGCTGCAGCGACAGCAGCGCCCACCGCGCCGACGCCGGATGCGAAAACGCCGGAAACGCGCGTGGTCGTCATCGGCGACTCCGACTTCACCGCCAATGATCTGATCCTGTTCCAGGGCAACGGCGAGCTGTTTACGAACCTCGTGAACTGGGCCGCGCAGAACGAGAATCTGATTGCGATTCGTCCGAAGGATCCGCTGGACCGCCGAATCACGCTCACCGAAAGCCAGCGCGCGGGGGTGTTCTATCTCGCGATCTTCATCATTCCTGGCATCTTCCTGGCGGCCGGCGTGGCCACCTGGTGGAAGCGGCGCTAGGAGACAAGATCATGCGCGGCGGCAAGTCCTTCCTCCTTCTGCTCATCGTCGCCATCGCGGTCGGCGGCTACGCATGGTTCATTGAGCGCAAGACCGACCCGGCGGACGCGAAAGCCAAGGGCAAGGTCTTCACCGTCGAGAGCGAGAAGATCGATGAGCTGTCGGTCAAGTCCGCGTCGGGCGATCAAACGAAGCTCAAGCGCGAAGCGGGTGTCTGGAAGATTGTCTCGCCCGCAGCGCTGACGGCCGACCTCGCCGAGGTGTCGGCGATCACGACCGCGCTTGCCGGGATGGAGATCGACAAGGTCGTGGACGAGAACGCGGCCTCGCTCAGCAACTTCACGCTGGAGCCGGCGCGCATCAGCGTGACCTTTCACGTGGAGGGCGGCGCGTCGCATACCCTCGACGTCGGCGTGAAGACGCCGACCGGCGCGGATCTTTACGCGCGCGCTGACGGCGGCAAGAAGGTGTTTCTGATCGGCGCCTATCGCGAGGACGCGCTGAACAAGTCGACCTTCAATCTGCGCGACAAGACGATACTGACCTTCGATCGCGACAAGGCCGATTACCTGAAGATCGATGACGGCAAGAAACCTGTCGCGATGATCAAGGCCGACACCGCGCAATGGAAGCTGGCCGAACCAATCACCGGCGGCGCGGACTTCACCGCCGTCGACGGGATCATCGGCCGGCTCTATCAATTGAAGATGAAATCGTTCGTCGCCGAGGACGTCACCCGTGTTGATAAGGACGCGGTGAAGAAATACGGCTTCGACAAGCCGGCGTACACCGTCACTCTGGGGGCGGGTTCGGCACGTTCTACGGTCGTCATCGGCGGCGCCGCTGAAGACGGCAGCGTGTACGCGCGCGAGATGACACGGCCGGCTGTCTTCACGATCGAGAGCACGCTTGCCGACGATCTCAAAAAGCCTGCCTCGGACTACCGGCAAAAAGACGCGTTTACGTTCCGCGCGTTCACCGCCCGACGGCTCGAGATCATCCGCGGCGGCCAAACGTATGTGTTCGCGCTCGCTGCAGCGGCCGCCGATTCCAAACCGGCGGAGTGGAAGCTGGAGAAGCCCGCAGAAAAGCCGATTGACGCGGCGAAAGCAAACGACATGCTGACGAATTTCTCGAACCTTCGGGCCGACAGTTTCGTCGACGCGCCAGGCGGCGGCCGCGTCAATCAGGAAGAGACCGTAGTCACGGCGACGTTCGGAGAAGCCGCGGCCACCACGACCGAAACGGTCACGTTCCGCTTGATCCCCGCCAAGACCAAGGACGCCGACCCCACGGTGCACGCGATTCGTAAGGGTGAAAAAGGCGCGCTCGTGATCTCAGCGCTCGACTTCGACAAGGCGATGGCGGTCTTCAAGGAACTCTCGGGCTCGAAATGAAGAAGGCGCTGTTTGCCGCCTTCTTCATTTGCGTCTCACTTGGCGCTCAATCTCAGAATTTTCAATCCGAACTCGACACAATCTTCAACGATCCGGTTCTGGCACGCGGCCTCATCGGCGTGCGCATCGATTCGCTCACGACCGGCGAGATCATCTATCGCCGCGACGACGACAAACTGGTCATGCCCGCGTCGAACATGAAGATCGTGACGATGGCCGCCGCGGCAGAACGACTGGGCTGGGCGTTCACCTACAAAACGCATCTCGACGCGGTCGGCCCGGTCGCCAACGGCGTCCTTCGCGGCGACCTTGTCGTGACCGGCGGCGGCGATCCGACGATCGTGTCGAACGACGGCGGCCCGGCTCCGGTCTTCGCCGAATGGGCCGCCGCGCTTCGTAAAGCCGGCATCAACCGCATCGACGGCCGCATCGTCGGCGACGATTCTTTTTTTGATGACGACGCGATCGGCATGGGGTGGTCGTGGAACGACCTTGTGTTTGGCTACAGCACGGGCGTAACGGGGCTGAGTTACAACGAAAACCAGGTGAGCGCGCGCGTGACGCCTGGCGCAGCGGCCGGCACGCCGGCGATTGTGACGCTGACGCCGGCGGGAAGCCACGGCCTCACGCTCGTGAACCGGGTGACGACCGTTCTGCGGCCGGCTGAGGCGCCCGCGAACGACCCGCGCCTCCGCGCGGCCGTCAGCTATAGCCGCGCGTCCGGGTCGAACGAATTGGTCGTCACGGGCACGATTCCGGCCGGCGCAAATCCGGTCGCGCAGGATATCGCCGTCGAGAATCCGACGAAGTTTTTCGTGACGGCGTTTCGAGACGCGCTGATCGGCCACGGCATTATCGTGTCGGGCGAGCCGGTCGACGCAGACGGGATGATCGAGCCCTCGATGGGCGCGCGCACGAGCATCGCCACAAGGACATCGCCGCCGCTGAGCGTGACGGGCGCGTACTTCATGAAGTCGAGCCAGAATTTCGTCGCCGAGACGCTGTTCAAGACACTCGGCGCCGTCTCCAAAGGTCAAGGCTCGGCCGCCGCGGGCCGGGCCGCCGTGCAGGAGACGCTGTTGAGTTGGGGAATTCCCGCCGAGGCGATCGTCATGCGTGACGGATCCGGCCTGTCGCGCTACAACTACGTTACGAGCGGCGCGATTGTCACGATGCTGACGCGTATGTGGAAGAACGAAGCGCTGCGCGGCCCGTTCGCCGCGACGCTGCCGGTCGCCGGCCATGACGGCACACTGAGCGCGCGGATGAAGAACACCTGGCTCGATGCGCACGTCCAGGCCAAGACGGGCACGATTTCGAACGTGCGATCGCTCTCGGGCTATCTCGAAACCAAATCCGGCGAGCGCGTGGTCTTCTCGATTATCGGCAACCATTTCACCGTGCCGTCGGCCCGCATCGACGCCATCGCCGAAAAAGCCCTCGCGCTTATCGCCGACCGGCGGTAACGAAAAAAACGACACCCGATGTCGTTATTCTCTCCGGGTAGTAACTTCCCCTCTCTCGCCCCGGTCGAACGTGGCATGAGGCCTTCCGCCCTCGCCAGTGTGATGGCCGCCCTGGCCCTTTCCGCGGGCGCCTGTTCGTCGCCGACGACGGCATCGACCGACGCAAGCTCGACGACAACAACAACGACCACCCCGACGACCTCGTCAACGCGACCCGTCTACGTCGTCCTGTTCACCCATATCGAAGACAACACGCCGGGAGGAACGCTGGGCTCGGCGACCGCCCGGACACAGTACCTCAGCCTGCGCTCCAGGCTGATCGACATGGGAGAACTTGCTCGCAGCTACAACATGAAATGGGTGCTGCAGCCCGATTGGAAATTCCTGCTCGCCGCGCAGATCTACGAAGACGCGTCGGCCACGTCGTCGACAGGCGGCAAAAACGTACTGCGATATCTCAGAGACAGTCTTGGCGTCACGATGGACCCGCACTCGCACGAATCCGGGGGGTACAACTACTCGGATGTCGCCTATCTGCTCGATCAGCTCGGCGTCGGCGGGTCCACGGTGATCGGCGGGCACATCTGGGATCCGGCGCTGCCGCAGTTTGCGCACTGGGAGCGGTTTCGTTCAGCCGTGGCCGGCACGGCCTATCCTTCGTTTTCGTGGCGCGGCAATATCCTGATGGGCAGCGGCACGCCGAATCACACGAACGATCCAATCGTGAGCGGCGTCTGGCGACCGCAGGACCCGAGCAACTACTTCACGGACTCGCCGAGCGGCAACATCTCGGCAGTTGGTGCGTGGAAGAGCGACATCAACGGCATCGACGAACTCACGGCGATGTATCGAAGCGGCGCGCAGCCGACGACCTGCATGCTGACGAGCTCATACCACATCACGCCCTCATCGATCACGGCGGCCGGCGGGCTTCGGGCGATCGATCGCGACGTACTGGCGCCGCTCTCGTCGCGCCGCAGCAGCGGCCTCGTCGAAATCACCGACTTCACGAGCCTGGTCTCGACCTGGCAGTCCACCTTCTCCGCCAAGGCCTGCGCGGTCAGGCAATAGGCCTTCAGATCTACCTCGGCCAGGCGTTATCCGCGACGGTCCGGTCCGGAAACCTTCCGCCGGGATCGAGCTGGATTTTGTCGAAGGCTTTGCCCTTCAAATCGAGCACGGCCTTGTAGGTCTTGCTGCCGTTGAACCAGACATCAACCGGGAAGGTGAAAGTCTGATCGGTCTTGTCCTTGAACATGACCTTCAACACGACCGGCGACGGCATCTGGCCGTCCTGGCGAACGGTGACAGTGGTCTTCCCCGCCGACGTAGCGACGTTCTCGATCGAGCCCTCGACCGATTCGGTCGTCCACAGCCAGTAATACCAGAACCAGCCAAGGTCTTTCTTGAGCGAGTTGCTCATGAAGTTCGCGTAATCCCACGGCGACGGATGCTTCCACGCCCAGGCGTGCGTGTATTCGCTCTGCGCGCGCTGGACTTCGGCGTCGCCAACGACGCCGCCGAGCATCGACAACATCAGCGGCGCCTTCGAGTACGTCTGGAACCCGTACATCGGGCCGCCGTGGTTCGCCGCCCACATCAACGGCGGCTCGGTTTCATCGCCGCTCGTGCGGCCGTATCTCTGACCGAGGCCATCGAGCACCGGCTTCCGGCCCGCGAAGTCTGCGTCGGAGAGTTCGTTCATATACTGATTGAAGCCTTCATCCATCCAGCCGTACCACGTCTCGTTGTTGCCAACCATCATCGGCCACCACTGGTGCGCGATCTCGTGATCGGCGGCGCCGGAATTTGAATTGACGACCATCGGATACTCCATGCCCGCGCTCGGACCGTCCTGCATCGTCAGCTGCGGAAACGGATACGGCGCCCAGAGCTTTGAGTAGAACTCGAGCGCATGGCGCGCGATCTTGTCGGCGTTGTTGAACAGTGGAGCGCGCTCGGGCATGTAGAGGATGTGGATCGGGACGCGGCGCGGCGCCGGGCCCGGGATCGTCGCGCGCGTCGCTTTCCATGTGAGTTTCTTACCAGTAAGCCACGCAAAGTCATTCACCTTGTCGGCGACCATTCGCCACGACAGCCGCGTGCCCGGCCTGGTGGCTTTCCCGGCGCCGACTTCGTCGTCGCCAACGATCGTGACAAGTTCGTCGGAGTCGAGGACCTTCGAGAGACGTTCGATCGCGGCGTCGGTCAGCACGTCTTTCGGGTTCTGAAGCACGCCGGTCCCGCTCACGAGCCAGCCGGCGGGGACGTTGATCGTCACGTCGAACTTCCCGAAGTTGTTGTAGAACTCGGCGGGCCCGAGGTATGGCTGGCGATCCCAGCCGCGCAAGTCGTCGTATTTCGCGACGCGCGGAAACCACTGCGTGGGCTGGAACAGCTCGTCGCCGAAACGCTGCGTCATCCGGTGGCCGCTGCCGTCCGGGCCGCCCGGAAGTTCCGTGCGCCACGCAATCTCGAGCGTTGCCTTCGACTTCGCCGCGATCGGCGCCGCGAGGTTGATGACGGCCAGGGTCTGGGTGAGCCCGATGACGGACAATCCGCGCGGACCAGCGGGCGCGCCTCCGCGCCCGCGGCCTCCGGCGGCCGCCGGTGGCGCATTGAGATCGATCGCGACACCGTTCACCGCGATCTTCGTCACGACCATGCCGTCGGTATTTTCAGCAGGGACCGAGGTCCCACGAGGCACCAGGCCCCGGAAAATATTGTGGTCGAGACGCAGTGCGACCTGGGTCAGTTCCGCAGGGCTGTTGTTGTGGAGCACGATGATCTCGGAGCCCGTCAGCAGATGGCGCGCCGGGTCGAGCGAGACGTTGATCGTGTAGTCAGTCTCGAGCTGCCAGTAATTGGGACCGGGTTTGCCGGAGGCGTCTCGCGTGCCGGCCTCAAATGCCGCGCGGATCGCGTTGGTCATCGGCAGGTCGCGGCGAATCGCCCGCGCCGCCGATCCCGATACGTTCATGGGGGCGGTGCCCTGGGCGAGTATCGTCAGCGATCCAGCCTGAGCCGTGATCGCACCAAGAAGTCCGATTGCCAATGTAAGACGACGGGGCATGTGCAGTACTCCCGCCGGAGAGCGTACTGCCCCGTTTTGCGTCGCGCAAGCGGTCACTACCGCTGGTAGTAGAGCTGGCGCACGGGGGAAAGTTACGTTCGTGAGAATCGTTCGCGCTCTGATGTTGTTCGTATTCGCCCTTGGCCTCGCAGCAATCGCTGAGGCCACCGAAGGGCGGCTCGTCGACAAAAAGAGCGGCGCTGCGATCGCGAACGCGACGATCCTCGTCGTGGGCACCAACGGCACAGTGAAAACGGATGCCGACGGACGATTTGTGATCAAGCCCGATCTCAAACCGCCGTTCGAACTGGCGATCGTCATCGCCGGCGAGCGGCTCGCAAAGCCGGTGCGCTTCGAGCGGCTCGATGCGTCGGCCACGCTGGTCATCGAAGTTCAGTCGCTCGTCGACGAGGAAATGACGGTCACCGGCGCAGCGCCGAGCATCGACGCTACGCCCGGCGCCGCGTTGACGCTGCTTTCCGGCGCCGATGTCGCGTCGCGGACGCCGGCGAATCTGATGCAGGCTCTCGAGAATGTCGCGGGCGTGAGCCAGGTCTCGGAAGGACAGGCCGCTGTGCCCGCGATCCGCGGGCTCGCGCAGGGGCGAACGCTCGTCCTCATCGACGGCGCGCGCGTCACCGCCGAGCGCCGCGTCGGGCCGAGCGCTACTTTCCTGGATCCGTCAGTGATCGGCGGCATCGATGTGGCGCGAGGCCCTGGATCGGTCGCGTACGGCTCCGATGCCTTCGGCGGCGTGATCTCGGTACGTACGAAGCGCACAGCGCCAAACGCGCCGATGCATGTGAGCGCGTCGGGCACGTTCGGCACCGGCATTCCCGACCGCCGCGGTTCGATAGAGCTGAGCCGTGGCTTCAGCTCGGGCAGCATTTTCGCCTCGGGCCACTACCGCAACGTCGAGGACTACGACGGTCCGGCCGCGGCCGTGCTGAACTCGGGCTACGCGGATGGCGGTTTTCTCATCCGCGGCATGCACATGAGCACCAAGGGCCTCCTCACCGCCGGATGGCAGAGCGACATGGCGCGCGATGTCGAGCGCCCACGGAACAACTCGAGCGTCACGCGGTTCTTTTACCCGTATGAAAACTCGCACCGCTTCACCGCTGAATATGAAACGGCGGGGGTGCCCCGGCTGAGCCAGCTCCGCGTCACCGGATTTTTCGGCGCGTCAGATCAGCGCACCGACCAGGACACGTTTGCCACGGCGACGCGCGCGCGCAGTCTCGTGCGCGCCGACATTGCCGCGAAGGACTTCGGCCTCCGCGCGGTCGCCGAGAAGAACACGGACCGCGTGCGCTTCGAAGCCGGCGTCGATCTCAACGGCCGATTCGGCCTCGAGGCGCGCGACATCATCATCAGCTACAACCTCGCGGGCGCCGAGACGGCCGTCAACGACACCCTCTCTACCGAGAACGCGCGGAAAACCGACACCGGCGTCTTCGCGCAGGCGCGCGGAGCGCTCGCGCCTAAAGTCGCCGTCGCGGCCGGCATCCGCGGTGACATCGTCGTCAACACCAACAACGGCGGATACTTTGGCGACCGCTCCGAAACCAATCCGGCAGGGTCCGGCTTCGGCTCGGTCACATTCGGGCCGTTCGAAGGCGTGACATTCACTGCGCAGGCCGCGCGCGGTTCGCGCGACCCGCGCCTCTCGGACCTCTACTATCGGGGCCCGACCGGCCGCGGCTTCATTACGGGCAACCCCGATCTCGAAACCGAGAAGAGCCTGCAGTACGACTTCGGCGCTCACTACTCGTCGAAGTTCGTGCGCGCCGGGGTGTACGCGTACCGGTACGAGATCAGGAATCTGATCGAGCGCTACCAGACCCAAACCGACTTCTTCTTCTTCCGCAATCGAGGCAAGGCGCGGCTGACTGGTTGGGAAGGCGAAATGCAGGCAACGCTCGGCCGCGGACTCTCGATCGAAGCGGCGGCGCAGACGATGACGGGCAAGGCTGTTGACGATGGATTGGCGCTCGACGATCTCTCGCCGGGCTCGATCAGCATCGTCGCGCGACAGCAGATCCGCTCCGAGGGCGCGCTCTTCATCCGCTTCGCGGCGTACCGCCACATGGAGACTCCGGGCCCGAACGAAACGACCGCGCCGGGGTACAACATGCTGGATGCGGGCGCGTCGTGGCGGATTCACAAGTCCCTCGAGCTGCGCGCAAACGCGCGGAACTTGACGAACTCCGAGTACCACGCCAGTCCCGTGGCTCGTTTTGTGCCGGGCCCGGGCCGCAGTGCTGCGCTCACAGTGGTGATCGGCTTCTAAGCAAGAACTGGTCAATGGTCAGTGGTCGATGGTCAGTGAAGTTCTTCATTGACCCGTACGACCGGGTCAGTTCGGGCCGCACCGGCCACGCAGAAGCCTGCCCTCAAGAAAACACTGCCGCGGCTGTACAAGTGACATCTTAGCTATGCGGCTATTGGTTATTGAGGGATCGGCTATCTGCTAAGTGACTATCGGCTATCGGCGCCTGTCGGCGATCGATAGACCGATCGACCGATAGCCGTTCCTTCAATAACCAATAGCCACATAGCCACGATGAAGCCGCTCGCTATTTCTTGATAACTGGCGGTTTCGCCGCCGCGGGAGCGGACGGCGCACCGCCGCCCCTTTTGGCGAGCGACCTGTAGTATTCCTCGACCGAACCGCGGAACGCCGGCGGCACCTGGTCGGACCCGTTCAGAAACAACTGGTTGCTCTTCTCGACCTTCTTGCGAAGGTTGAATTCGAGCGTCTGCAGTTTGTCCATCGCGCGCGCCGCGAGCTCCTGCGTCGCGGCCGGATCGTTGTACGCGTTCGGCTGGCCGAGCTGGCGCAGATTCGCGAGCACCTGTTCGAGCGCTGCCTGATCTTCTTTCGTCGCGCCGGCGTTGGCTAGCGCGCGTCGAAGATCCGACGCGTCCTGCAAGGCCTGCTGCGCTTCGTTGGCGAACTGACGCGCGACACCGCCGCCGAACTCCGTGGCGCGCGAATCACCGCCACCGGCGCGCTGCCCGGGTCTCCGCGTCAGCTGGCCCTGCTCGTTCGGCTGGCCCTTGCCGTCACGGCCCTGCCCCTGGCCTTCACCTTTGCCATCACCCTTGCCGTCGCCCTGGCCTTGCTTGCCTTCGCCTTGCTTGCCCTGGCCCTGCTTGCCGTCCTGGCCCTGCTGGCCTTGCTCCTGTCCGTCGGCCTGCTGCTGCATGCGATCGCGCATCGACTGCATGTTGCGGAGAAGGTCCGACGCCTGGCCGGCCGCCTGTTGCAAGCCGTTCTGTTGCGCCGAGCGGCCCTGCGCGTTGCGCGCCTCGCCGATCCGGCGCTGCACATCTTCGAGATTCTTCGCGATCTCGTCCTCGAACTGCTGCGCGGTCTGCTGCTGATTCTGCAGCGTGTTGCGCGTGTAGTCGATCTTGTCGCGCACGCGCTGGTCGCGCAGCGCCGTCGCCGCCTCCTGCACACGGCGTGAAGTATCACGGTCGGTCGCGCGCGTCTCGGTCGCCAGTTTGTCGAGCGTCTGCTGGAGATCGTTGACGCCTTGCGTCATGCGCGCCTTGTCCTCGGCGAGTTGCTGCGCGCGCTGCTGCTTGTCCTGTCCGGCCTGCGGCAATCCGGCGGCTTTGTTCGCCACATCTTTCTGCTGCTGCACGAGCCTGTCGGCCTGCTGCTCGGCGGCGTTCAGATCGCGCTGCGGGCGCGACTGCTGCGCCTGCTGCAGCTGTCGCGCGGCTTCCTGCATCTGTTGCAGCGCGTTCTGGCCCTGCGCGCCGCCGTCGCTCTGGCCGTTGGCCGCGGCCTGCCGCATCTGGTTGGCGGCCTGCTGCATCTGCTGCGCGGCTTTGTCTAAATCCTCACGCTGTTGCTGCTCGCGCTGCTGCTCGCGGCTCAGCTGCTGGAGCTGGCGTGCCATCTGCTCCATCTCATCGGCCAGCTCCCGCTGGCTCTGGCCGCCCTCGGTCGCGCGATTGCCCTGCTGCTGCGCCCGGCGCTGCCGCTCCACTTCCTGCTGCTGCCGGCGCGCCATTTCCTTCAGCTTCTCAGCGGCCTCATCAACGGCCTGATCCTGTTGCTGCTGTTGCTGTGCCTGCGCGCGCTGCTGCGTCTCGTACT
This sequence comes from Vicinamibacterales bacterium, assembly GCA_046598935.1. GTDB lineage: Bacteria > Acidobacteriota > Vicinamibacteria > Vicinamibacterales > SCN-69-37 > SCUN01. The sequence continues at coordinate 32,928 of JBKJHW010000056.1, forward strand.
GATTGGCCTGTTTGTCGAGTTGCGTCTCGAAAAGATCCGCAAGATCTTCCGACATCGCCTGCTGCCCGCCACCGCCGCCACCGCCGCCACCCTGCTGCTGTTGCTGCCGCCCAACGGTCAGGTCGTATTGCTGCTCGGCTTCCTGAAGAAGCTGAAACGCCTTCTGCTCAGGCACGAGCGCGTCTTTGGGTTTGAGTGCATCGAGATGCGTTTCGGCCGCCTTCATCGGGTCGATGGCCTTCACCAGAAGATCCGCGATCTTCTTGAACTCCGCATTGCCCTGCAGCCGCTCGAGCATTGACGTCACGAGCTCGCTGACCTGCCCGCGCAGCTTGTCCTGCTGCAGCCGGATCACGACGAGCGCTTCCTTGAATTTCGCGGGGCTCATCGTCGCCCGATCGCGCTCGGTGTTGAACGTCGCCGCGATGATCTCCTTCTGCTGCTGCGCGAGCGAACCGCGCTGCTGGCCCTGTTGACCCTGCCCCTGGCCCTGCATCTGCTGCTGCGACTGCGCCTGGCGGAAGTTGCGGTTGAATGGATCGATCTCGATGAAGTAGATGTCGCTCGTGCCGCTCTTCGGTCCGCTCACGACGTCCGAGTCGGTGGCTTTGGCGTAGTAGCTGACCGAATCACCCGGCTTCACGCCCAGCTCTTCGAGATAAATCGTGTATCCGGCCGTCACTTCGGCCAGCGGTTTGGCGCCACGGCTGCCGCCCGGGTTGTATAGATTGATCGACTTCTCCGCGCCGCCGTTCACTGAATAAAACAGCTGCATTCCGCGGACGCCGTAGTCGTCGTCAGCCTTGACCTGCAGGAACACTTCGTCGAGCGACATCGCGTGTGTGTCGCGGCCGGGTTTGGCGAACGACACGCGCGGATTGCCGTCGATCAGCACGTCGACGGTGTACTCGGGCGAGGCTTTGATCTTCTCGCCGCCCGGCCCCGTCAGCTCGACGTGGTAGAAGCCGTCCTTGTCGACCTTGAAACTGCCCGTCAGCGTGCCGTCAGCCTGCGTCGTGAGCGGGTTCGCGCCGGACGGGTCCACAGCCACCGCGCCGCCGGGCGTCGCCATCGTCGGCTTGATCCTGAGGCGCACGTGCGTCCCGCGGAGCGCTGCGACATCACCGCCGGGCTTCACAATCTGGTTGGGCAGACCGGTATACGCGGGGAACACGTACTCGAGTTCCATCTCGTCAACGGCTGGCAGATCGACGAGTGTCATCTTGTAGGTGGGCGAGGTCACGCCGTTCGACTTCACGTAGTACGTGACCGGGTTCTTCAAGTCGAACAGGATGCCCATGAACGCGTCGCCGGCCGGCGCCACGGCCAGCGGAATGCTGTCGAATTCCTTCGACTCGTCGTCACGAAAAAAGAGCTGGACGTCGTTCGACGCAAATCCAGAGAGCTTCGCCTTGATCGTCTGATCCGATCCGCGCGGCACGCGCGCGTTGCCCGGCTCGACGCCGATATGAAACGGCGCGGCGGCTTCGGCATCGCGCGTGATGATCAGGAGCGCGGAGACGCCGTCGCGCAGAAATTCCGGACCGTAAACCAGCAGCAGCGTCGTCGCCACGAGACCAGCGCCGAGGCCCATCGCCAGGCGGCGAACCACTTCGCGGCCGATCGTTTTGCCGTTGTCGATCGCGCGAACTTTGGCGATCGCGTCGCGCACCAGGCGATCAACCAGCGCGCGCGAAACGGTCGACCCGTCGGCCTCGACGGCGTGAGACATCTCGATCGCGCTCACGAGCTCCTCGCGAAGGGTCGGGTCCTGTTCTTCGATGTAAAGCGCGACTTGTTCGTCGGTGACCTGGCGTCGAAGCGGACGAAAGAGCCACACGCCGACGAGCACCGCGAACGCTGCAAACACCGCGATGCGGAATCCGATGATCGCGCCCGGCGCGAACGCGAACGCCTGCAGGCCAGACGACGCGACCACGAGCGTCAGCACGGCGCCGGCAAGGACGATGAGCGCACCGCGCAAGGCGAGCTGAGTACGCCATCTGCGACGAACGTCTTCGATGACTTTGATCAGCTCTGCGCGCGCGTCCATCGTTGTCCTTCTTTCCTCAAACTCTACACCTGCGGCGACTGGATCATGCCCGGCCCTTTTGAGAGCCGATTCGAGAGCCAGGCTTCTGCAACGAGCACTGCCGCGCCAAGCAACAGCAGGTACCACCAGATTCCCTGCCGGCGCTCGGCGTCGGCCGGCGGGACGTCGGTCGGCGGCGCCTGCGACGTCGAGTCATCTGCGCGTCCGGTCACGCGCGCCGAGAACTCCTGCAAATCCATCGAGCTCAGATCCGTCTCGGCTGGATCGATGTTGACGGCAACCGCCTGAGGTTTCGTCCCGGCCGGTTCCTGGTTGAGCCGGATCGTGTAGAACCCCTGCTCGTGTAGTTCGACGAAGGCCGGCTTGCCTGTGTCTGAAAGCGCGGACCGTCGGCCGGACGGCGAGGTGACGAGGCCCTCGCCGACCTTGGCCTTGGCGGTCAGATCGAGCGCGCGGCCGGCTGTCTGCCAGGCGCCGCTGTTCTGGAAACCGGAGAGCACCGTCGCGATCTGCCGAATGAACGGCAGGAACGCCGGCTTCACCGCGAGGTCATTCCATGAGCTGTCGAGGCTTGTCGTCCACGCGACGACACGGCCCGCGCCGATCTGGCGCTCGACCATTGCGGCGCCGCCGTCGTCGAATCGCGCCAGCACGCGGAAGGTCTTGGCATCAAGAGCCCTGTATCTAAAAAAGTGAACGCCGGAGAATCCGCCCGCGCGCGGCGTGCGGAAGACTTCAAACACCGGGTGGCTGTAGTCCAGGTACCCGAGCGCGCCGACGCGGCCGCTCGGCCGATCGACTGGCGCGCCGATCACGCCGGGCATCAACGTGGTCTGCTCGGTCTCCGACCATTTGGTGGCGCCGGCGGTGCTCACGAAGAGTCCTCCGCCGCGCTCGACGAACCGCTTCAGGATGTCCACGCCGCCGGTTGGCAACACGGCGACGTCGTTGAGGACGATGACGGCGCGGTTCTCTGCCTGCGCGCCGGTCAGCTTCGAGGCGGCGATCGTTTCGACCGCAAACTTCGGCGCGTCGCCGATGCCGAGCGCCGTCGTCACGTAGAGATTCGCGTCGCGGCCGGCGCCGTCGGATTGCACGACGAGCACCGACACCGGACGCGACGGCGACAGCACGAAAAAGAAATCGTTGTTCGCCGTCCACGAATCACCAGAGGCTGCGCTCACCTTCCCGCGCACGTTGGCTTCAGCCACGGTGAACTCCGCAAACGTCACCGAGCCGCTCGCCCCGGGCGCCACGGTCAGCTTCTTCGTTTCGATCAGGTGGCCGTCGACTTCCAGCGCCACCGGGACATCCGCGGCCGGATTCGCGCTGCGATTCACGACGCCGGCAGTGGCGACGACGCGATCCTGGCCGGAGAACTGGTTGCGCGCGAACGTCACCGACGTGACCGCGACGTCGGCCGTTTCGCCGCCGCCGACCGAAACCGGCGTGAGGATCGCGCCTTCCGGGAGATGAATCTCCTCCTGGCGCTCCCAGCCGAGTTTCTGAAAGTCACTGATCAGCACGGCTTCGCGGCGCGGCATCGCCGACTGCGCGAGCAGGCTCTGCGCGAGCCGCAGCGCCGGACCAAAACGCGTCGCTTCCGCGCCCACCGTCGCCAGGTCGATCGCCTGCGACAGGCGGGCGCGGTCGGAGCTGGCGCGCACGTTCTCTTCGGCGTTCGATCCAAACAGGACGAGTGTCGCGCGATCCTCACCCGAAAGGCCGCCGGCGATCTTCCTGGCTTCGGTCTTCGCTCTGGCAAACCGGTCGCCGTATCCCATGCTGGCGGACCGGTCGAGCAGAATGACGACGTCGCGCGTGGAGCCGGGCAGGTTGGCCGCGATCGCGCCGGAGCGAAACCACGGACGCGAGAACGCGAGCATCATCAGCAGAATCGCCAGGATACGGAGCGCCAGCAACCACAAGTCACGGATCGAGCGGCGGCGCACGGACGTGTACGCGATCTGCCGCAGGAACATCAGAGACGGGAACTCGACGATCGTTTTCTTTTCCTTCTGAGTCAGATGAATCAGGATCGGCACCGCGATCGCGAGCGCGCCGAGAAAAAAGAGAGGCGTGAGAAACGACATGAAGCGCTACCGGACCCGGCTGGTTTTCTGCCGCGTGGCGAGGTACCGGAAGAGCGCCTCGTCGAGCGGCTTAGAGGTGTCGACCACGCTGTAGTCGATGCGGTTCGCCGAACAGTGTGATCGCAGCGACTCGATGTGGCGGGCCATGAGCTTCCTGTATTCCTTCGTGAAGGACTCCGGCACAATCGGCAGTTCTTCGTGGCTTTCCATGTCGCGGAAACGCGACGCGTCGGTATACGTGAACTCGAGCTCGGCCTTGTCGAGCACATGAAAAATCAGCAGGTCGTTGCCGAGCATGCTCAGCGGCTTCACGGCGTCGATGATCTTGTCGGGGTCCTCGTAGAGGTCCGAGATCAGCGCGACGAAGCCGCGACGTTTGAAGTACTCAGCGGCTTTCGTCACCGGCGGCACGAAGTCGCCCGCCCGGCCCGGGCGCGCCTGATCGAGCGTGACCAGCATCTGGTTGAAATGCTTCGCCGACGGCGGGACATGCGCGACGATCTCGCTGTCGAACGTGATGATGCCCACGCGGTCGCGCTGCCCCTGCGACATGTAGCCGAGGCACGCCGCGAGGTACGAGCCGTATTCGAGTTTCGTCAACGCGCCGGTGCCAAAACTCATGGACTTCGACACGTCGAGCAGCACCATGAAGTTGGTGTTCGTGTCGGCGTCGTACTGCTTGATGTAGAACCGGTCGGTTCGCCCGTAGACCTTCCAGTCCACGCGGCGGATATCGTCGCCCGCCACGTACCCGCGGTGCTCGGCAAAGTCGACCGACGCGCCGAAGTACGGCGCGCGATGCAATCCGTTGATGAACCCGTCGACAACCGTACGGGCCATCAGGTCGAGCCTGCCGATGCGCGCGAGGACGTCGGGTTCGACGAACCGCGCGCCGGGAATGGCTGAGCTGGTCGGCACTAGCCCTGCCTCTCCCGGCGTTCGTACGAACCCTGGGTGTTCGTACGAACCCTGGGTGTTCGTACGAACCCTCGAGTGTTCGTACGAACGCTCACATTCCGCTCCGTGGCAGCGGCACGACCTTGAGCAGCTCGTCCACGAGCGCGTCGGTCGAGATCCCTTCGGACTCGGCGCGGAAGTTCGTCAGCACGCGATGCCGCAGCACCGGATGCGCGAGCGAGCGAATGTCGTCGAACGTCACATGGTAGCGGCCGTTGGTCAGCGCGCGCGCCTTGGCGCCGAGAATCAGGTACTGCGCCGCTCGCACGCTGGCACCGAACGCCGCGTACTTCTTGATCATCTCGGGCGCGTTCGGCGCCTTCGGACGGCTCGTTCGCACGATCGCCAACGCGTAGCGAAGCGCCGGATCGGACACGGGCACCCGGCGCACGAGGCGCTGGAACGAGATCAGGTCCGCGGCATTGACCGGGCGGTTGAACGTCGGCTCGAGAATCGCCGTCGTTGTCCGGACGACCTCAAGTTCTTCTTCCTCCGACGGATGCTCGATCACGATGTTGAACATGAAGCGGTCGAGCTGCGCCTCGGGCAGCGGGTACGTGCCCTCGAGCTCGATCGGGTTCTGCGTGGCGAAGACGTGGAACGGCTCTTCCAACTGATAGGTGCGTCCCTGAATGGTGACGCGGTGCTCCTGCATCGCTTCGAGCAGCGCGGCCTGCGTCTTCGGCGGCGTGCGGTTGATTTCGTCGGCCAACACGATGTTCGCGAAGATCGGACCCGGCGCGAAAACCATCGAGCGCCGGCCGGTCGCCGGATCTTCCTGAATGATGTCCGTGCCGGTGATGTCGGACGGCATGAGGTCGGGCGTGAACTGAATGCGGTTGAACTTCAGCTCGAGCACCTTCGCCATCGTCGCGATCAGGAGCGTCTTCGCAAGGCCGGGAACGCCGATGATGAGCGAGTTGCCGCCGACAAAGAGCGACAGGAGCACCTGGTCGAGCACCAGCTCCTGGCCGACGATCTGCTTGCGCAACTCGGCCAGAATCTGGCGCCGGCCGTGGTTCATTTTGTCGGCAAGAGCAATGTCATCAGCGGCTGTAAGGTCTTGTGGCGTTGTCGTCACGTTGTGCTCGTCTCCCGTACGTAGGTGCGGACCCTGCAGGTCCGCGCTAATGCGTAAAGCCGTAAATGATCCAGTTCACGCCAATCTGGTAGGCCTGATTGGTTTCGCTCACTGGATAAAATCCGTTCGCCGAGTATTCCCAGAATTCCGAGATGTCGACCTGGTAATTGATGATCGCGAGCAGCCGCTTCTTCGGGTCGTTGTCTTCGTAGATGCCGCGAAAGATCGGCCGCCCGCCTTCGTTGTAGGCCTGCGGCACCTGGTCGAAGGACTCGACTTCGAAGAACGAATTGAACAACGGGTCCTTGATGTCGAGATCGACGATCTTCGCATCGGGCAGGACCTTCTTCATCGTCTGCTCGAAGTACGGCCAATCGGGCGTGTGGAAGTCGTCGAAGATCACCAGGCCGCCCTTTTGGAGGTAGGCGCGGAAGCTGGCGGCTTCCTGGTCATTGACCGTCCAGTACCCGGGCTCAGCCATGTACACGATCGGGTACTTGAAGATTTCCGGATCGTCGACGTTGAGGATCTGCGTCATATCCTCGCGCGCGTCGGTGTTGGTGACGAACTTGAGGATCTGCAGAAAGTGCTGCTCGCCGTATGGATAGTCGTGCGCCCACTCGGGACCGCCGCGCCCCATGCCGACGTTGTAGCGAACGCGCACGAACGCCCAGCGCCCGTCGTATTTCGCGCGCTGCGGCCCCGGATCGAAGCGCGGATTGTTCTGGCCGCCGCGCCGCTGCGCAGCCGTGCCGGCCGTCGCCGCAGCGACGATCACCACCAGCGCGAGTATCCGCTTCCACATGACTAGGCCAGCCCTTTCGCCCGACGAAACGCCCATTCTGTTCCGATGATTCCCAGGAACAGCAGGAAATTCACCGGCATATCCCACAGCTCACGCTCGTCGACGACGGTGACGCCGCGGCCGGTGTAGCTGATCGCTTCGGCCAATGCGGCGGTGTCATTCGCCGCGTAGTATCGCCCGCCGGTTTCTTCGGCCAGCCGGCGCAGCAACGGCGCGCGCATGCCGGCGTCGAAATATTCCGACACACTCGGGCCCGCCTTGAACGACAGCGACGCCGATCCCAGATCGTCAGCCGCGCGAGCCACACCCACGCGCACCTTGAACTCACCCGGCTCGGACGGCGTGAAGACACCTTTGTACTCGCCGGGCTTCGCGACGGTCCAGTCGAGCTGGACGTCTTCGACTTTGCCGCTCGGCAGCGTCACGTGCGCGACGGCCGACGCATCGTTGACCGGCGCGTATTCCCTGTCGCGCGCTTCAACCGTCAGCGTCACCGGCTGACCGGGTTCCACCGTATCCTGCGACGAGCTCACTTCCACGCGATCCGGCACATCGTCCACCAGCCACCGCAGCAGCCGGCGCCAGAACGTGCGGTGCGTCGTGTCTTCGACGGTCATCGACGCATGCATGCGCCACAACCATGCATCCTGCACCGCGAACGCGATCGCTTTGCCGCGGCCATACCGCTGATACGACAGGATCGGCCGCTCGGTTCGTGCCTCATCGACGCCTTCGAGCAGCGTGGTCGCGCCGGCCTTGACCCTGGTGATGCGGTTGACCGAGCTCAACTCGGGCAGCTTCGCCCAGCGTTCGGGCGACGGCGTCTCGGCGTCATTGATCTGCGTCGCCGGATGCTCGAAGCCTTCGCGCGTCGGCTGGATCGACATCGACGCAAAATACTCGGACGCCTGTTCGAGGCCGGGCGTGAGCACGACCGGCATCACTTCGCCCACCGGCGTGCCTGTCCATCCGCCTTCGGAAAACGCCTTGCGGCCGCCGAGCATCAGCAGGCCGCCACCGCGAACGTTGACGAACTCGGCGATCATCTTGAGCTGATCGGCCGTAAACGCGCTCGCCGGCACGCTGCCCAGAATGATCGCCCGATACGCGAACAGTTCCGCGCGCGTCGTCGGAAATCCGCCGAACAGTTCGTTCTCATCGTCGACGCCAAGACGCAGATATTTCTTCTCGTTCGTGCGCTGGAGCAAAACGACCTGGACGTTGTCGTCGCCTTCAAGCGCCTGCCTGATGAACTTCGCTTCAAAACGCGGTTCGCCCTCGTAGTACAGAACCTTCTCGTGCCGGTCGTACACCTCGAGCCGGCTCGCCCGCAGGTTGTTCTGTTTGACGACCTCGGCGGGCTGGTCGGGCACGCGGAACGTAAAGGTCTTGAGCCCGGCGTCCGGCGCGGTGAAATTCATGTGGAACGTGCTCGACTCGCCGTCGCGCGGGAGCGTGATCGTTTTCTGCGCGATGATGCGGCCGTCGCTTTCCACATTGAGCGGCACCTTCTCGCCGGCGTAGCCGGTTTGCGTCACGATGACGTCGACAACAAGCGCCGTGCCCTTGAGCACCCTGCGCGGCGTGTCGACGCGCGAAATCTGAATATCTTTCCCGAGGTCTTCCTTGCCCACGCCGATCGTAAATACCGGGATGCCCTGCGCTTTGAGCTGGCTGAGCGAATCCTCGAACGTCGTGTCCGCCGTATCCGCGCCGTCACTGATGACAAGCAAGCCGGAGAGCGGCAAGCCGCTCAGCTCATCTCGCGCACGGTCGAGCGCATCGCCGAGCCGCGACGACGTGCCGTCGAGCGTGAGGCCGGCGGAGTTGGTGATGCGCTCGGCGCCGGAAGCAAATTTGAACTGGCGCACGGCGAACCGCTTGGTCAGTTCGGCCCACATCGGGTTGTCTGCGGCCGAAAAATTTTTCTTGATGTACTCGCCGCGCGCCTTGCCGTCCTGATCCGCGATCTGCATCGACCGCGAGTCGTCGACGAGCACGCCCAGGAAGTTTTGCTGCGGCACGGCGGCCTTGAGAATGAGGGCTGGGCGCGCGAGGCAGAACAGCACCACCGCGAACGCGGCGAGGCGCAAGCCGATCAGGATCGCGCGGTCACGGCCGCGCGCCTGACGGCGCACCCGGCTGTACGTAAAGAGGGCGAATGCGACACCGAGGGCCACGACGATGAGCGCGAGCCACGCGTTGCGCGAGATTCCCCAGACGAATGTGCCCTGTTCAAATACCAGCTTTTGATACTTGAACAGGAACTCGAAGATGGACGCCAGCTGTTTGCCCCCGGGGAATTGAACGTGCCGGATGTTAACTCAGCGTTTCTCTTGCTCTGGCCAGGATGTCACCCGTCCCGGCCGCCAAACCGCCCTGCGCCATTTCCGGACGGCCGCCACCTCGCCCGCCTAGTGCCGCAATCGCGTCCTTCAACCACGCCCCAGCGTCGAATGACACATCCGCCGACCGGGCAGCGACCACGGGAACAGGATCGCCTTCCCCCGTCAATACGACGATGAACCCGGGTACGCTCACCACCGCGAACGCTAAAAACTTGATCGCGGGCGCGTCCCAGCCGGGCTGGCTCTGAACCACGACCTGCGCACCCAGTCGCCCAGCCATCGCGGTCTGCCTCAGTTCGCCGGCCAACTGGGCCGTCACCTGCTCCTGAAGCTGCTTGAGGCGCCGCTGCTGCTCTTTCAGCTCGCCGGCCATCCTCGCTACTGCATCCGGAAGCTCCGACACGCCGATCGACAGCGTGCGTGACGCCGCCGTTGTCACGTCGCGCAACGCGTTGTAGCCGTCGAGCGCGCGCGCGCCACAGAGAAAGGAGACGCGGCTTCCTCCCTTGAACCTCTCCGCGCCCGGCACGACGATCACGCCAATGACCCCGGTTCGGGGCACGTGCGTCCCTCCGCAGGCCGACAGATCGAAATCGGGAACTTCCACAAGACGTAAGAGTCCCGATCGGCGCGATTCCTTCCGCAGGGGCATCGCCGCCGCTTCGGCATCGGTCGCATACCTGATCAGCACCGGCCGGTCGTCCCATACAACACGATTGGCCTCGAACACCGCCCCCTCGATTTCGCTCAGAGTGACTTCCCGTGCCAGATCGATCGTTGATCCTGCGGCGCCCATGTGAAAACTCACGGTTCGGACGCCAAACAGCCGGTCGAACGCGGCAGACAGCACGTGCTGCCCGGTGTGCTGTTGCATGTGGTCGAGTCGGCGAGGGCGATCGATCTCGCCGTGAACTCTGTCGCCGACGGCCAGCGGCGCGGTGGTAGCAGCAATCACATGCACAACCTCGCCGGTCGTCTCGTCGTCGAGTACATCTGCAACGAGAAAGTCGGGAGTTAATTGGGAACTCACTCCCAGCCTCTTCAGGGCGCCGAGATCGTGGGGCTGACCGCCCGATGTCGGGTAGAACGCTGTCGAGTCGAGCCGGACGTGAATCGCGCCGTCAACAACATCGACCGCCAGGACTGACGCGTCGAACGACAGGATCTGCGAGTCTTCGTAATAGAGGCGTGTCAAAGCGGATCCTTCACGCCGGCTTCCTCGAAACCTTTCGCGCGCAGCTGACAACTGTCGCAGTGGCCGCATGGCCTGCCGCCGTCAATCGGGTCGTAACAACTGTGGGTCATGCCGTAGTCAACGCCGAGCTCGAGGCCAAGACGAATGATGCCGGCCTTCGACAACGGCAGCAACGGCGCGTAGACGCGCAGCGGGCGTCCTTCGACGCCGACCTTCGTCGCCAGGCTCGCGAGGTACTCGAAGGCCGCGATGTATTCCGGGCGGCAGTCGGGATAGCCGGAATAATCGAGCGCGTTGACGCCGATGACGATCCGTTCGGCGCCAACGACTTCCGCCCATCCCAGCGCCAGCGACAGAAACACAGTGTTGCGCGCGGGCACGTACGTGGATGGGATGCCGCTCGCGTCGAGCGCCCGATCCTTGGGAATGTCGATTCTCAGCCCGGTCGAAGTACCTGACTGATCATTGCCCCTGAGTAAAGACGACCCGCCGAAGGCGGCGAGATTCACGTCCATCTCGATGTGCTTCGCGAATCCGAGCGCACCGGCGACTTGCCGCGCCGCGGCGAGCTCCGCAGCGTGCACCTGCCCGTATTTGATGGTGAGCCCGTAGAGCTCCCACTTTTCGCGGCGCGCCATCGCGGCCGCTGTCGTGGAATCGAGTCCGCCGGAGAGCAGAACGACGGCCTTCACAACTTATGCACCTCTGTCAGCATGCGTCATCACACGCCTCTGGCGTCTGGCGCCCACACGAACTTGTGCTGCTGCAGTTGCAGGCGAACAGGCAGATGATCTTCGATCATCCATTTCGCCAGGTCGGCCGCGGCGAGCACGCCGTGAACGGGAGAAAAGAGAACGGCTTCGGTCTTCGACGCCAGGTCGTGCTCGCGCACGATTCTGCGGGCGTATTCGTAGTCGCCGCGATCCTTGATCACGAACTTCACTTCGTCGTGCGGCCGGAGCGCGTTCAGGTTCGGCCAGTGCATCCTGGCCGCTTCTCCGCTGCCCGGGCACTTCACGTCAACAATGGCGACGACTTCAGGCGGCAGCTTGTCGATGGGCAGATGCCCGCCGGTCTCGACCAGCACCTCGTGCCCGGCCGCGACAAGCTGCTCCATGAGCGGGATCACATCGGGCTGCAGCAGCGGCTCGCCGCCGGTGATTTCCACCAACGGGCAGCGCAGCTGCTCAACGGCGGCCACGACATCCGCAATCGACATTTTCTTGCCGCCGGTGAACGCGTACGGCGTGTCGCACCATGAGCAGCGGAGGTCGCACGCCGTCAGCCGGACGAACGCGCACGGGCGGCCCGTGTGCGTGGATTCGCCCTGCACCGACACATACATCTCGTGAACGACCAGCATCGAATCTCCAATGATATCGTCGGTCCGGGATGATCCGGATCGGCACATCGGGTTGGCACTACCCGTCGGGCGAAGGCACCTGGAACGGCCCGTTCTATCCACAGCCGCGGCCCCGCGGATTCGACGAACTGCGGTTCTACGCCGATCGCTTCGACACGGTCGAAATCAACGCGACGTTTTACCGGCAGCCGGAAGCCGGCATGAGCCGCAAGTGGCTCGATCGCACGCCCGAATCGTTTCTGTTCTCATTGAAGCTCTTTCAGAAGTTCACGCATCCCGAGATGTTTCTCCAACGTCCCGGCCGTGTCCGCCGAAGCCTTGGCGGAGGCGGCGCCGGAGACTGGGACGTCAACCTCGGCGACATCGATGCCTTCCGGATGGGCCTCGAACCGGTCGCCACGGCGGGCAGGCTCGGCGCGCTCTTGATCCAGTTTCCGTCGAGCTTCCACAACGAACCAGCGACACAGGACTATCTGCGCTGGTTGCTCGACGCGTTCCGGGACTACCCGCGTGCGGTGGAGCTTCGTCATGCATCGTGGCAAGGCGATGGCAAACCGCTCGTTGAAGGCGCCGGCGCGTCGCTCGTCCTGCAGGACGAACCGTTCGCGAATATCCAGGCGACGCCGGGCACCAACCCGCTCGTGTACGTGCGGATGCACGGCCGGAACAAAGCCAACTGGTGGGAGCACGAGAAGTCAGAAGATCGCTACAACTACCTCTATTCAGCCGGCGAACTGCAGCCGATCGCTGACTTTGCGAAAGAGGAAGCCGCGATCGAGAAGCGGGTGCTCCTGTACTTCAACAATCACTTCTCCGCGAAGGCCGTCGCCAACGCGGAGATTTTGAAGAACCAGCTCGGACAGCTCGCGCCTACCTGGGAGCTCCGGCCTGAGGCGGTTTGACGGTGATGTTCTTGATCATGTCGGTCACCCGGAGACGATCCGCGACGGTGATGCCGCTCACGACGCGCCCGATAATCGAGTAATCGCCGTCGAGACCCTGGCTCGCGTTCTTCATGATGTAGAACTGGCTGTCCGCGAATTTCGGATCACCCGCGTACGCGAGACCGACGGCGCCGCGTACGTGCTTCATCATTGGATTGATCTCCACTGCGCCGAGCGTTGCGCCGCTGCCGCTGGTGCCCCAGTGGGCCTGCCTGCGCATGTCGCGCGTCTGGGGATCGCCCAGTTGCACCAGTGAGCTTGTCGCGCGATGCACGCGGAGACCGCGGTAGAAACCTTTCTCAACAAGCCCGAGAATCTTCGCGGCGCCCTTCGGCGCCATCTTTGGATGGAGCTCGATCTCAATAGTGCCCCTGTCGGTCTCGATCACGATGACCGGATTCGCCGGCTTCTGGGCCTGCAATCCCGCAGTTCCGAATGGCCCGATCGCCAATCCCACAGCGATCAATACCGCAGTTGTCAATCTCATGGCTTCCCCACTTTCGTCACTCCGATGCGCGGGCAGTAGGGGCTGATCGCGCACGCCCCGCAGCGCGGATATACCGGCCTACACACATTCTGCCCCCACGTGACCAGGTAGAGATTGATCTTCGGCCACCATTTTTTTCGCGCCACTTGATAGAGCGCCAGCTCGGTTTTATCGGGCGTGTTCGTCTTGACCCAGCCAAGAATGTTGCAAATCCGGTGCACATGCGTGTCGACGCAGATGTTGTCAGCGCTGTCGTGCGCGAGGAGCAATACAAGGTTCGCCGTCTTCCGGCCCACGCCCGGCAGGGTCAGCAGTTCCTCCATCACCGGCGGCACGTTCCCGCCATAACGCTTCAGCAGCTGCCTGCAGGTCTCCTTCACGTGCACGGCCTTATTACGGTAGAAGCTCACCGGGTAGATCAGTTTTTCGATCTGCCTCGTCGACAGCGTGGCCATCGTTTTCGGCGTACTCGCAACGGCGAAGAGGCGCTCGGACGCCGCTGCCGTCACCGGATCGCGCGTTTGCGCCGAGAGCATCGTCGAGATCAGCACCAGGAACGCGTCCTGCTGGCTGGCTTCACTGATCTTCTCGACGGCCGGCTCCTCCATCCGCGCCACTGCGCGGCCGAGGATCGGCATGATTTTGTCGATAGAAGCCGAAGCGCGAGAAATCAATGCCCGTGCGACTGGCAGTACCCGCAGTGATTGCAGGGCACGTTTGGCTCGATCAAACATTGCCCGCCGTTGTCATTCACGAGCTGCATGTACATGAAGTGGCTGGCGTGCGAGCCAAACGGCACGGCGGAAGGAACCATCTCGGGGGACTCTGGACCGAACGCTGGACGTTGGACCGAACTGGCTGGACCCTGGACGGACCCCGGACCCTGAACGGACCCTGGACCCTGAACTCCCAGTTGCCTGGCGATCGCCGCGCGAACGATCGAGCGGACCTCCAGCTCGTTCATGCGAACTCCACCAAATCGACGATGCCCATAATCGCGGCGTCAACCGGCGCGCCCTTGCGTCCAAGCGCGTCCTGCGCCGCCTTGCCTTCGATCAAGTAGAGAACTTTGTCGCCGATACCGGCGCCGACTGAATCAATCGTCAGCACCGGCACGCCCTTCGGTTGCCCTTCGAGCGTCAGCGGCTGCACGAGCAACAGCGTCGCGCCCACGAGCTTCTTGTGCTTCATGGTCGACACGACCGGCCCGATCACGCGTCCGATCAACATCAGAAGGAATCCACGATCCCAACGACGCAGGCGTCGGCGGGCGGCTCGTCCGGAAAGAACGGAAAGCTGGCTTCGCGGCCGCGAACGAAAAATACGATCTCGCCGACGCCCGCGCTCACGCAATCGAGCGCAACGAGCGTGCGGCCCACGGGCGATCTGTCCGCGAGAATCGGCTGGAGCACGAGCAGCTTGTGCGACGCCAGGTTCGCGTCCTTCATCGTCGCGACGACGTCCCCGACCACGCGAGCTATCTGCATCGCACCTTACTTCTTGGAATCTGTGTCGGCCGGAATGTCGATCATGTCGACGATCCCGACAATTGCGGCGTCGACCGGCGAGTCTTTCAAGCCGGCGGCCATGCGCGCGGAACTTCCACTGACGATGAGCACGGTCTCGCCGAAGCCGGCGTCGACCGTGTCGATGGCGACGAGATAGTTGCCGTCAGGCTTCCCAGATGGATCGAGCGGCCTCGCAATCAGCAATTTGCTGGCGACGAGCCGCTCGTCTTTCCTCGTCGCGACAACAGTCCCGACGATCTTCGCGAGGATCATGTCTTACGCCTCCTATTTGGAGGCTTTGCCGATCGGAAGGATATCTTCGAGGTTCGCGTGCGGGCGCGGAATGACGTGCACCGACACGAGTTCGCCGACGCGGCGGGCCGCGGCAGCACCGGCGTCAGTCGCCGCCTTCACCGCGGCGACCTCGCCGCGAACGATCGCCGTCACGTAGCCGGCGCCGATTTTCTCCCAGCCGACCAGCGTCACCTTGGCGGCCTTGACCATGGCATCGGCCGCCTCGATCATCGCGACCAAACCCTTTGTCTCGACCATTCCCAGCGCTTCGCCCATTTCAGTCAACTCCCAGCGCCGGCATCAGCCGGCGGCCTTTAGTTCGTAATCTGTTTGACGGCTTCTTCCACAAGCGCCGTCAGTTGGTCGTATGTTAGCCGAATCTCGCCGCCAGTTCCTACAGCGATTCCCGGCCCACCGGCGACGCCCGTATCCGCAACAAGACGTTGGCCGGGCGCATCCGCGGCGTGAATGGTCTGGCATGCGGGATCGAACGCTGGCCCCCCTGGGCGCTTGACCGGCCCTGGACCCTGCATGGCCCCTGAATCCGGGATGGCCCCAGAACCCTGGACCGAATCGACGCAGATCGGCGCAGGAACCGCGATGCCGTATGCGCCCCGAAGCCCCTGGAGGCGCGCGACTTCTTCTTTCGACAGCACGTGCTCGCGGCCGAGCATTCGCGCGACCAGGCTGATCTTGGCGAAGTGCTCGATCGTCTCCATCTTGTAATAGGCGGCGAAGAGATCCTTGCCGAGCGCGAGCGCGCCGTGATTAGCAAGGAGGAGTCCGTCATGAACCCGGACGTACGGCTCAACCGCGTTCGCCATCTCCATCGTCGACGGCGTGCCGTACTCCGCGATCGGAATGCTGCCGAGCGTCGTCACCACTTCGGCCAGAACGGCGCGGTCGAGCGGGATGCCGGCCACGGCGAACCCAGTGGAGAGCGGCGGATGCGCATGAACAACCGCCTGCACATCCGGCCGGTTTCGATAGACGACGAGGTGCATCTGCGTTTCTGACGAGGGCTTGCGGCCCGGCGCGCCCTCGAGGAGATTCCCTTCGAGGTCGGTGATGACCATCATGTCCGGGGTCATGAACCCTTTGGACACGCTGGCGGGCGTCATGAGCAGCCGCGACTCGCCCAGCCGCACGCTGATGTTGCCGTCATTTGACGCGACGAATCCGCGCACCCACAACCGCCGGCCGATTTCGACGATGTCCTGGCGAAGCTGGGTCTCGTCCATCATAGAAGCGTACCGTTCTTAAACAGCCGTCGCGCGCGGCGACGCGAGGTACTGGTCACGGCATTGCTCGGAGCAAAAGTGCAGGGTCGCTCCGGCGTGTGACGCGGTCACCGCGCCGGTTTCCGCCACGTACGTGCCGCACTGCGGATCGCGAACCAGTTTGGCGGCCAGCTTCTCCGGCTGCGGGCGGCGACCGCCCGCGTTGCGCGGGTCGGCGCTTTCAGAGGCGCGCGCGCGCTTCTTCTTCCCGCCGGTAAAGAAGCTGACGATCAGTCGAATGATGAGCAGGATCAGGATGATGCGGCCGATCCACCCGATGAGCCCGAGCATCTAGCCGCCCGCGGCGCCCTTGTGGCCGCCCTTCAATGCGTCGATGCCCTGCTGCGCGCGCCTGGCCTCTTCGGACCCGGGCGCCAGCTCGATGACTTTCTTCCACGCCGCCTCGCCGCCCGGGATGTCGCCCTTCACCATCCCCTTGGCGATGCCGATGTTGAGCCACGTCTTCAGGTGTTTCGGATCGATCGAGACTGAGTTTTCGAACTGCGAGATCGCGCGGTCAGTCTGCTGCGTGTACAGGTACGACACGCCGAGGTCCGTGCTGACATCCACGCTGTTCGGCGCCAGCTTCAGGGCGTTCTCGTACCAGGGAATCGCCTGATCGAAACGCTCCGAGTCGAAGTACAGGTTGCCGAGCTCGGTCCGTACGGCGACGTTGTTCGGTTCGGCCTGTGCGACCTTCTGCAACTCGGTCGCGCGCCCTTCGTCAACCGGCGGCGGAGGCGGCGGCTGCCCGGTATTGCCGGCTTGCTGCGCGGGGGCCGTCGCCGCCGCGGCAACAGGCGCCGCGGGCCCGGCGACCTGGCTGCTCAGAATCCAGCCGATCATGACTCCGAAAAAGACGCCGGAGATCATAAATACAAGACTCTCGCTGGCCAAGCGACGCCCGAGTAAGCGCTCGATGACCAGGCCGATCAGGAGACCGACGGCTGCGGAACCCAACGAAAGGCCAGCGGCGTACGCGAGTTCAGAGGACATGCAGAAATCCATTATCTACCACCATGGAAATCCATGGACAACATGGATTGTCCGCGGGCTCGAGTTCTGGCCTCCACCTTGCAAGTCTCTCAGCATGACCGTTCAACGACATCCGGACAATGAGCCCGTTCTCGCCGCGATGGTTGAGGTCCACCGACACCTCGGACCTGGCCTCCTGGAGTCCAGCTACTGCGCCTGTTTGGCACATGAGCTCGCGCAGCGACGCGTCCTCTTTCAGACTGAAGTCGCGATCCCCCTTGTATACAAGCAAATGCAGTTGGACTGTGGGTATCGGCTCGACTTCTTCATCAATCGCGACTTGATCCTTGAAGTGAAAAGTGTGTCGCACGTTGAGCCGATTCACGTCGCACAGGTCTTGACGTACCTTCGACTAACGCGAGCGCGCCAGGCATTCCTCGTCAATTTCAACGTGTTGGCGTTGAAGAACGGCCTTCGAAGTTATCTTGGTGCGGGAGCGAACTTCCCGCGCGACGCGCAGCCGGGCACCAGATACCCTACCGCCGGCTGCACTCCTGACAGCAGCACCGGCCGCGAGCACCAAGAATAGAAATCCGAACGAGCTGCGCCAAGGCTCTCCATGGACCTCGATGGTGAATGGCTTTCACCCACGGAGAACATCCAGATACTCTTTCACGACCGATCCTAGCCCGTGAAACAGGGCGCGGCTGAACAGCGCGTGGCCGATCGAGACTTCGTCGAGATGTGGTAACTCCCGAAACAACACCAGGTTATCGAGATCGAGGTCGTGGCCCGCGTTGACGCCCATCCCGAGCGAATGCGCCAGGTCGGCGGCCGCCGAGTACGCCGCAAAACTTGCGCGGCCGGACGCCGCGCCTTTGTGAAAATCTTTCGCAAACGGTTCCGTGTACAACTCGATCCGGTCGGCGCCGATCCGCCTCGCCCAGCGGATCGGACCCTCCATTGGATCTACGAATATGCTCACGCGAATCCCCTCGAGTTGCAGCCGCTTGACCACCGCTGTCAGGCGTTCCGGAGAGGTCTCGGCCGACCACCCAGCCTGGCTCGTGATCTCGCCGGGCGTCACCGGCACGAGCGTGCACTGATCCGGTTTCGTCTCCAGAACCAGCTGAATGAAATCCGGCCGCGGATCTCCCTCGATGTTGTACTCAATTGAACTGTTGGCCGCCTTCGCCTGCGTGACGCGCGCGCCCGCCTCCCGCGTATCGGCGGGCGTGATGTGACGTTGATCCGCCCGCGGATGCACGGTGATGCCCATCGCGCCGGCCGCAATGCAAACATCGACGGCATCGAGCACGCTCGGCACGCGGCCACCACGCGAATTGCGCAGCGTCGCGACTTTGTTGACGTTCACCGAAAGATTAATCATGTTCGTCCGGCGCGTCAGGCGCCTCCCAGCTCGGCTTTCACCGCCGCGGCGATATCCTCGGCCCACGCCTTGATCGTCGCGTCGTGCTCACCCTCGATCATGATGCGCAGCAGCGGCTCGGTGCCGGAGTAACGAATCAACAGCCGGCCGTTGCCGCCCATCGCCTTCGTCACACGGTCGATCGCCGCCGCAACGGAAGGGATCGAGTGCACGTCCTTCCGCTCCCGCACCCTCACGTTCAGAAGGACCTGAGGGTACGTCGTGAGATCGCCGGCCAGATCCGAAAGTTCGCGGCCCGACTCGATCATCGCGCGCATCACAAGCAGCGCCGTCGCGAGACCGTCACCGGTAAACAAATGCTCTGCACAGATCACGTGGCCGGACTGTTCTCCGCCGATCGCGTAGCCGTTCTTGAGCATCTCTTCCATCACGTACTTGTCGCCGACCGCGGTGCGGATCATGCGGATGCCGCGCGCCTTGAACGCAAGCTCCAGACCGAGATTGCTCATCACCGTGGCAACGACTGTGTCGCCTCGCAGCTCATTCAACGCTTTGAGCCTCGAGGCGCAGATCAACAAGACCGCATCGCCATTGACGACATGGCCGAGATGATCGACAAAAATCGCGCGGTCGCCATCTCCGTCAAACGCAACGCCCAGCCGGCATTTCTTCTCGACGACGGCGAGGGCGAGCGACTGCGGGTGCGTCGATCCGCACATGAGGTTGATGTTGCGGCCATCGGGCGCGTTGCCGATTTCGACAAGCTCGAACCCCAGCGCCTTCAGCAATTTCGCCGCCGTCGCCGTCGTCGCGCCGTGACCCATGTCAACGGCGATGCGCGCGCCCTTCAAACTGCCGACCGACGGGAGCAGCTGTCTGGTATGCGCGAGGTACTCATCGATCAGATGCGACTTCTCGACGGCCGGGGCGGCGTCGGCGACCGTCCAGGATGAATCCGCGACGATCGCCTCGACCGAGCGCTCTTCGGCTTCGCCAAACTTCTCGCCCTTACCCGAGAACACTTTCAGGCCGTTGTCGGCAAACGGATTGTGGGAGGCCGAAATGACGACGCCGAGATCGAAGGGGCCGGTACGCGTGAGGTAGGCGACACCGGGCGTCGGAATGACGCCGAAACTCGTCAGCCGTCCGCCGGCGCCACACACACCCTTTGCAAGCGCTTCTTCAATCCATTCGCCGGATTCGCGAGTGTCGCGGCCGACCGCAATGTGAACGGGCTTGCTATGCGTCGCCTGCGTGAGCCGGACGAGCGCGGCGCCAAGACGGGCGATGGTGGTGGGATCGAGCGGAGGCACGCCCGCCACGCCGCGGACGCCGTCTGTGCCGAACTTCATTTCACACGAACCTCAACTGTTTCCGGAGTCACTTTCGCGACCTCAATCATCATCGGCACGTCCACCCGAACGGGCAACCGGTATTGACCGGGGCCGAGACCGTTCAGGTCCACCCACGCGGCGAGCTGAGTCGGCGCGAGAGCGCCCAGGTTTTCGCGCGATCCGCGCAGCGAGACGGTCACGCGCGTGGGCGATACAACCGCCTGCACGCCGGCGCCTTCGTTCTTCATCGTGACCGGCATGCCGTCGACGGCCCGCTCGATCGAGAGGTCTCCGCTGACGGTGAACCAGAGCATGCTGCCAAGCACGAGCGCGAGTGCCTTCCAACCGAGATTTCTGAACGGATGCCAGGCCATTTACTCGTGCCTCGATTTTCCAAATAGAACCAGCGACTGCAGGCGGCTGCGAAGATCTTCCGGCGTCAGCGCGCGTTCGAGCCTGCCGCCCGTGGCGAAGGAAATCTCGCCCCGCTCTTCCGAGACAACGATCGCCACGGCGTCGCACTCCTCGGTGAGCCCGATGGCCGCGCGGTGGCGCGTGCCGAGATCGCGGTCCAGTTTCGGGCTGACCGACAGCGGCAGAAAGCACGCGGCGGCAGCGATGCGATCTTCCTGAATGATGACGGCGCCGTCGTGCAGCCGCGTCTTCGGCTCGAAAATCGTCGTCAGCAAGTCGTACGAGACAAAGGCGTCGAGCGGAATGCCGCTCTCGATGTAATTGCGCACGCCGATTTCACGCTCGATGATGATGAGCGCGCCTTTCTTGTCCTTTGCCAGGAGCTCGGCGGCCGTCACGACATCCTCGATCGTGTCTTTCGTGCGCTCCGAGCGCCCGAGCGACCGCAGGCCGGGCACGCGGCCGAGATGCGCGAGCGCGCGGCGGATGTCGGACTGGAAGAGCACGATGACCGCGAACCCCACGTACAGAAGCAGGCTGCGAACCAGCCAGTTGACGGTCTGCAGCGGGAAGAAATTGGAGAGTGAAAACAGCAGCAGCACGAGCACAGACCCGATGACCATCTGCACGGCGCGCGTGCCGCGGATCAGCTTCAGCGCCTCATAAATAAGGATTGAAACGATGAGGATGTCGAGGACATCCCACCACGTGATCGGCGGACGTTGAAAGAGGGCTAACAGCCGATCCATCCAGGCAATTCTATCGGGCTATCGGGCTATCCGGTTATTGAAGGATCGGCTATCGGCTATTTCTTATGGCGTCTGCGGTTCGCGCGACCTGGGCCATTTCCTTGACGTCATGGACCCGGACGATGTGCGCGCCGGCCAGGATGGATGCCGTCACCGCGGCCGCCGTGCCCCACACACGTTCGGCCGGGGGCACGTCCCCGAGCGAGATCTTGAGGAACGACTTTCTCGAAGGTCCCGAGAGAATCGCGCAGCCCACGGCCGCCAACTCGTCCAGGCGCGCCAGCGCCTCGAGCGTGTGCGCTGCGTGCTTCGCAAAGCCATAGCCCGGGTCGATGATCACGCGGTCACGGGGGACGCCGGCACGTTCGGCCGCATCAACCCGCTCGCCAAGCTCCGCGGCGATCTCGGCCATGACGTCGCTGTACTGCGCAAACTCGTATATGTCAGCGGATCTGCCGCGGTTATGCATGAGGATCGCGGCGGCGTTTGTTTTCGCGACCACGCCGGGGAGAGCCGGATCGTACGTAAATCCGCTGATGTCGTTGACGATGGTGGCGCCGAGCGCGATTGCCTTTTCGGCGATCTCGGCTTTGTACGTGTCGATGGAGAGCGGCACGTCGACTCGGCCGCGCAGTCCTTCGAGCACCGGACGCACGCGGCGCCATTCTTCCTCTGCCTCAAGCATCGGCGCGCCAGGCCGGGTGGACTCGCCGCCAATGTCGAGCACGTCGGCGCCGTCTCGCACCATCTGGACCGCGTCAGCGATCGCGCGCGCGGGGTCCATGCGGGCGTGACTGTCGGGGCCACCGGCAAACGAATCAGGGGTGATGTTGAGGATGCCCATCACGCACGTCCGCTCGCCAAGGTGCAGCGAGCGGCCGTCGGGCAATTGAATTGCGAACCGCTTGCGCGGGGAGAAACTCACTCCTGTGTAACGGTTTTTCCGAGAGACGGCACGATCGCGGGACGATCGGTTGACCGCGGCGATGGTTCGTCGGTGAGCGAAGGCGTCGTTGACGAGCCCGCCGCAACGTGATCGGCGATCGGCAACCCGTGCGCGAGCTTCTTCACCTGGTCGGCGTCGAGCACTTCGCGGATCATCAGTTCGTCGGCGATCTTGATCAGCGCCGGCCTGTTGTCGGTGAGGATCTGCTTGGCGCGGTCGTAGCCGGTCTGCACGAAGCGCTTCACTTCGGCGTCGATCGCCACGGCGGTCGCTTCGCTGTAGTTCGACGACTTCGAGAGCTCGCGGCCGAGGAAGATCTGCTCTTCCTTCTTGCCGAAGGTCATCGGGCCCAACTTGTCGCTCATGCCCCACTCGCAGACCATCTTGTGCGCCAGATCCGTGACGCGCTCGATGTCGTTGCCGGCGCCGGTCGTCATCTTGCCGTTCGTGATCTCTTCGGCGATACGGCCGCCGAGCAGAATCGAGAGCTGGTCCTGAAGAAAGTCACGCGAGTAGTTGTGCTTGTCTTCCGCCGGCAGCTGCAGCGTGAGGCCGAGCGCCATGCCGCGCGGAATGATCGTGACCTTGTGAACCGGATCCGCATTCGGCAGGAGCGCCGCGACCAGCGCGTGGCCGGCTTCGTGAATCGCCGTGACCTTCTTTTCGTCCTCGGTCACGATCAACGAACGCCGTTCGGCGCCCATCATCACTTTGTCTTTCGCGAATTCGAAGTCGAGCTGGCGAACGACTTTCTGGTTGAAACGCGCGGCGTTGAGCGCCGCTTCGTTCACGAGGTTCGCGAGATCCGCGCCGCAGAAGCCCGCGCTGCCGCGCGCGAGGACCTTGAGGTCGACGTCGTCGGAGAGCGGAATCTTCTTGGTGTGAACCTGCAGGATGCCTTCGCGGCCCTTCACGTCGGGACGGTTGACCACGATGCGGCGGTCAAAACGGCCGGGACGCAGGAGCGCCGGGTCGAGCACGTCGGGACGATTGGTCGCCGCCACGAGAATGACGCCTTCGTTCGATTCGAAGCCGTCCATTTCCACGAGAAGCTGATTCAGTGTCTGTTCGCGCTCATCGTGACCGCCGCCGAGACCCGCGCCGCGGTGACGGCCGACGGCGTCGATTTCGTCGATGAACACGATGCAGGGCGCGTTCTTCTTGCCCTGCTCGAACAGGTCGCGCACGCGCGAGGCACCGACGCCGACGAACATCTCGACGAAGTCTGAACCGCTGATCGAGAAGAACGGCACGTTCGCCTCGCCAGCCACAGCGCGCGCCAGTAGCGTCTTGCCAGTGCCGGGCGA
>JBKJHW010000099.1:0-40475 GCA_046598935.1 Vicinamibacterales bacterium
CGCATCGATGATGCTCTGAAACACGGTGTCGACGATCACTTCCGAGTGCTTCTTCGTGAGGTCCGAGACTCGTGAGACTTCCTCAACGAGCTCGGCCTTGGTCATCGGCACTGCAGGTTCCTACTTCAGGTTCTTGAAGTGGTCGCCGAGCGTCACTTCCGGACGCCCGGTGGTTTCCGTATAGGCTTCCCAGTCCGCGCGGTATTCCGCGTCCTTCAACGCGCGAATGCTGAGGCCGATCTTCCGCTCGTCGGGCACCAGACGAATGATCTTCATCTGGTAGCTCTTGCCGACTTCGAGGTCGAGTCGTTCCCCGCCCGTCGCCGATTCGAACTCCGACACGTGAATGAGCCCCTCTATGCCTTCGGCAAGTTCCACGAACGCGCCGAAGTTGGTGAGCCGCACGACCTTGCCGTCAACCGAGTCGCCCGCCTTGTTCTTCTCGAAGAATTCCTTCCAGATGCCCGTCTGCAGCTGCTTGAGGCCGAGCGAGAGACGCTGGTTCTCGGCGTCGATGCTGAGCACCTGCGCCTGCACGTCGTCGCCCTTCTTCAGCACTTCGGACGGATGCTTCACCTTGCTCCACGACATGTCGGAGATGTGGATCAGGCCGTCGATGCCGTCTTCCACTTCCACGAACGCGCCGAACTCGGTGAGGTTGCGCACCTTGCCGTTGATCGTCGTGCCGACCGGATACTTCTCGGTCAACTCGTGCCACGGGTTGTTCTCGACCTGCTTGATGCCGAGCGAAATGCGGCGCGCGCCCGGATCGACACCGAGAACCTGGGCTTCGACCTGGTCGCCCTGGTTCAGGATCTTCGACGGATGCTTCACGCGCTTGCTCCACGACATCTCGCTGACGTGGATCAGGCCCTCGACGCCCGGTTCGAGCTCGATGAACGCGCCGTAGTCGGTCAGGCTGACCACTTTGCCGTTCACCTTGATGCCGACCGGGTACCGCTCCATGACGTTGTTCCACGGATCGGGCACGAGCTGCTTGTGGCCGAGCGACACGCGCTCAGTCGCCGGATCGTACTTGAGCACGATCACGTCGATCTCATCGCCCACCTTCACGACTTCGCTCGGGTGCGTCACGCGCCCCCAGCCCATGTCGGTGATGTGGAGAAGACCGTCGATGCCGCCCAGATCAATGAACGCACCGTAGTCGGTGAGGTTCTTGACCGCGCCGCGCAGGACTTTGCCTTCCGCGAGCGTGTCGAGCGTGACCTTCTTCTTCTCGGCGTTCTCCTCTTCGAGGAGCGCCTTGCGCGAGAGCACGATGTTGCCGCGCTTCTTGTTGACCTTGATGACGCGCATGCGGAGCTCTTGTCCGCGGAGCGCATCGAGGTTGCGAACGGGGCGCACGTCGATCTGCGAGCCCGGCAGGAACGCGCGCACGCCGATATCGACGGCGAGTCCGCCCTTGATCCGCTCGATGACGCGGCCAATGACGACTTTGCGATCCAGGTAGGCCTTTTCGACCTCGTCCCAGATTTTCATTTTTTCGGCTTTTTCGCGCGAGAGGACGACGTAGCCTTCACGGTCCTCAGTGCGCTCGAGCAGCACGTCGACAATGTCGCCGGGCTGCACGGAGACCTGACCGGTCTCGTCGATAAATTCTTCAACGGAAATCATGCCTTCCGACTTGAAGCCGACGTCAACGACCACTTCGGTCGGCGTCACCTTCACGACGGTGCCCTTGACGACTTCACCTTCCGAGATGTGCCGGAAGCTGCTATCGTACGCGTTCAGGAGGGCAGCAAACTCCTGCGGGTCCATTCGGTCGTCGTCTATCGTCGAGGAGTACCCTGATGCAGTTTTGCCACCTCCTTGGAATAGTTTGATCTTGTTCTTCTTGTCGTCTGAATTGCCCATTGCTGTTGTAGATCCTCCTCGCCGGATCGCAGCTCCGGTGGGCTGTAGGTTGGCTCCGCAAAAAACGCGATAAGCAGTGAATTATCCAGTACTTACGGGCGCAAGGTCAACAATCGAGAGAGACCTCAACCGCTGAGGACCGCCTATGGCCAAGAAACTGAAGAAGCAGAAACCGAGCAAAAAGACGAAATCGGCCGCCAAGGCCAAGAAGCAGGCAAAGAAAAAGAAGCCGGCCAGGAAATTGGCCAGGCAGCCCAAGAAGAAGGCGAAGGCCGCCCGGAAACCGGCCAGAAAGGCGGCAAAAAAAGCCGCCCCGAAGCCGGTGAGAAAGGCCGCTTCAAAGCCGGCCCGAAAGCCGGCCCCGAGGCGCGCCCCTAAACCGGCCGCCAAGCCCAAGGCCCCGGCGCCCAAGAAAGCGCCGGCCCCGCCCAAGCCGAAGCCGAAGCCGAAGCCGAAGCCGGGAGCAAAGGCGGCCGCGCCGGCGGCGCTCGAGCGCCAGCGTAAGGTGCTGCCGGACGACGAGCGCCTCCCCGGCGCAGCCGCTGTGGCCGGAACCGGGGCTGCCGCCGCAACCGACGTGAATTGGTCGGACGCGATGGCGACGGATCCCGCTGACGAAATCATCGGATCACTCGAAGACGACGCCGCCGACGGCGACGCGGCTGACGAGGATTTCGGGGCGGTCGGCGAAGACGACGAGTGGAAATAAGTCAGAAGTGAAAAGGCAGAAGGCAGAAAATTTCTGACTTTTGCCTTAGGACTTTTGCCTTTCGCGCACCGCGCGAAGCGCGCGGGCGACGACGTCTTCAACGGTGAGGCTCGTCGTATCGATATAGAGCGCGTCGCCCGCTCGAGCGAGCGGAGAGGCGGTCCTCGTGCGATCGGATTGATCTCGCGCGGCGAGGGCTTCGGCCACAACGGCGACACCTGTGTTCTCGCGGCTCGCGGCATGCGACGGGTCGATCGAACGGCGGCGCGCGCGCTCTTCGGGCGACGCGTCGAGGTACAACTTCACGTCGGCCGACGGAAACACGACGGTGCCGATGTCGCGCCCTTCCATGACCACGCCGCCGTCGCGCCCGTAGCCTCGCTGGCGTTCAACGAGCGCAGCGCGGACTTTCGGCAGCCGCGCTACTGCGGCCGCCGCGGCATCCATCTCGGCGGTACGAATCGCCGCCGTGACGTCGTAGCCGTCGATGCCGACCTTGCCGTGGGCCAGATCGAAGGTCGCCGATCTGGCAAGCGCGGCGACACCGTCTTCATTGGCGAGATCGAGCCCGTCCCGCATCGCTTTCCACGCGACCGCGCGATACATGCCGCCCGTGTCCACGTGCGCGTAGTCGAGCGCGAGCGCGACGGCGCGCGCCACAGTGCCCTTCCCCGCTCCGGATGGTCCGTCGATTGCGATGATCAGGCGCCGTGAGCTCATGACGCTCCTATTATTGTCGACTCCCCCAATATGATGAACGCGATCATGAACGCGATGCCACGCCGGTTCCTGGGCAAGATCATCGTCCTCACCGCGCTTCTGGGGATCGGCGCCGCGCTGTGGGGTGAGATCAAGCCGACCATCGCGGCGGCAGCGCTGATTCTCGATCTCACGGGCCAGCAGCCTGGGCTTCGCTCGTGGCTGCCGGTGCAATCGCAGCCAGTGACCACGCGCGACATCGACGTCCCCGCGCGCCACGGCGTTGTGCGCGCCCGCCTGTTCACGCCGGCCGCCCCGGCCGGCGGGACGCTCGCGATTTTTCCGGGCGTGCACGGCGGCGGCATCGATGAACCGCGCATGAACACGCTGGCGCGTCAGTTCGCAGCCAACGGGCTGCGCGTCCTGATCGCGCCGCTGCCCGAGCTTCGCCGGTACACGATCCGGCCGCGCTCGACCGACGACGTCGAAGACGTTGCGTTGTGGCTGTCGTCGCAGAAAGATCTCGCACCGGCGGGAAAGATCGGCCTTGTCGGCGTGAGCTTTGCCGGCGGACTCACGCTCGTCGCGGCGGGCCGTCCGTCCCTCGCGGATAAACTCGAGTTCGTCGCGGCGATGGGCACTCACGGCGATTTGCCGCGCGCGATGAAGTATCTCGTCACCGGCGTGCTCCCCGACGGCACGCCGCAACCCGTGCACGACTACGGCTCCGCAGTAATCCTGCTGGCCGGCGCCCATCATTTCGCGCCGCCTGAGCAGGTCGAGCCGCTGCGTCACGCGATCGTCACGTTCCTCGACGCGTCGAGCCTCGACGTCACGGATCCCGTGAGGTCGGCGCAGATGTTTGAAGAAGCGAGGCGGCTCGCCGGCGCGATGCCGGAACCGGCGCGCAAAGTCATGGGTCTGGTCAATCGCCGCGACGTAAAGTCGCTGGGCCCGAGGCTCGTGCCTTACCTGGAGGAACTGGGCGGCGCGAACGAGTTGTCGCCGGAGCGATCCGCGGTTACGACGGCGCCGGTGTTTCTGCTGCACGGCTCGAAGGACAACGTGATCCCGTACACCGAAACGCCGCTGCTGGCCGAATACCTGCGAACGCGCGGTCACTCGCGTGTGACGTCCCTACTGACCCCGCTTATTTCGCACGCGAACGTGCAGGGCGCTTACGCCCGGCCGCCGCTGGGGGACGTCTGGCGCCTGACTCGGTTTTGGGCGTCGATGCTGCGCGTCTTGTCAGGAGCTTGATCTCGTCGGGCCGAAGCTCGCGCACGTGGCCGGGCCGCAGGCCCTCGGCCGTGAGCGAACCGATCTTCGTCCGGATCAGCTGCACGACCGGATGCCCAATGGCGTCGCACATGTTGCGCACCTGGCGGTTCCGGCCTTCCCTGATCACCATCTCGACGAGCGCTTCCGGGCCGCGGTTTCCCTTGAGGACGCGCTTGACCTTCACCGTGGCCGGCAGCGTCCGCTCGCCGTCGACAACGAGGCCCTTGCGCAGACGATCAAGCTCGTGTTCGTCCGGGACGCCGAGCAGCCGCGCTTCGTAAGTGCGCGTCAGTTCGTGCCGCGGATGCGCAACGATCTCCGCGAACTCTCCGTCGTTGGTCAGGAGCAGCAACCCTTCGGAGTCGTAATC
This sequence comes from Vicinamibacterales bacterium, assembly GCA_046598935.1. GTDB lineage: Bacteria > Acidobacteriota > Vicinamibacteria > Vicinamibacterales > SCN-69-37 > SCUN01. Next base: position 4,935 of record JBKJHW010000099.1, read on the forward strand.
GAGCCGGCCCACCGGATAGTAATACCCGCGAATCCCCTGCTTCGAAAGCAGGTCGATCACGGTCACGCGGTTCTTGTCGTCGGCGCGCGTGCTGACGACGCCCTTGGGCTTGAAGAGAAGGAAGTAGCGCTTGCGCTCTTCGATCTTCAGTTTTCGGCCATCGACCTTGATGTGATCTTTCGACGGATCGGCCTTGGCGCCGAGCTCCGACACGACCTTGCCGTTCACGATGACGCGCCCCTGCGCGATCAACTCGTCGGCGAGCCGGCGCGACGCGAGGCCCGCTTGCGAAATAATTTTATTGAGTCGGATCATTGTCGGCCATCGCGGGCCCTGACTCGGCGAAGCCTTCGGCGGAGTCGGTGTCAAATGGCAAGGGATTCTGCGGCGTGGGCTCGCCGAGGGGCATGTCGAAGCCCATCAGTTCCGACATGTCTTCGACCTTCGGCAGATCGATGATGTCGTTTAACCCGAACCGCTCCAGGAACTCCCGCGTCGTCCCGTACATGAACGGGCGGCCGACGACCTGCTTGCGGCCGACGATCTTGATGAGCTTGCGGTCGACGAGCGTGCCGAGCACGCCGGCGGTGTTGACGCCGCGGATCTCGGCGATTTCCGGCGCGGTGACCGGCTGGCGATACGCGATGACCGCGAGCGTCTCGAGCGACGCGACGGACAACTTCTGCGTCGTGCGCTCGTGGAACAGCCGGCGCACCCACTCGTGAAATTCCGGGCGCGTCACGATCTGATAGCCGCCGGCGACTTCGACGATCTGGAGCCCGCCGGGCCGGTCGTAATCCTGCCGCAGCGCGGCGATCGCCGCTTCGACCTCCTCCTTCGGTTCGGTATCGAGCAGCTTCACGAGCGCCTTCAGCGTCACCGGCTCGGGCGAGGCAAAGATCAGCGCTTCGAGCACGGCTTTCAGATCACTCATGGCTCATTCCTTGAAACGTGGGCGCGCCTTCGGCATGTTCGCGCTTGTAGATGCGGATCGGGCCGAAATTGCCTTGCTGAAACACGCGAACCAGCTTGAGACGGATCATCTCGAGCAGCGCGAGGAACGTCACGACGACGCCGGGTTTGGTCTGGACGTCTTCGAAGAGATCTTCGAAGCCGCAGGCCTCCGTTGTAGAGAGGCGCGCGAGCATCTGCTCGATGCGCGTTTCGATCGGAATCTGCTCGGGCGGCAGCAGGACCCGCGGCCGCTGCTTGACGCGCTCGAGCACCTGGCGGAACGCCGCCATGAGGCTGAAGAGATCGATTTCGACTTCCGGTTCCGGCGCTTCGCCGACGACGTCATTGACGACGGCGTCGGGGCGGCCCCACTGGGCGCTGCGCTGGATTTCTTTTTCATGCAGCAGCTCCGCTGCGGCCTTGAATTTCTGGTGTTCGAGGAGGCGGCGGATCAGCTCCTCGCGCGGATCGCCTTCCGGGTCCTCCTGCTTCGGGTCCGGCCGCGGCAGCAGCGTGCGCGACTTGATGTGAATGAGCGTCGCGGCCATCACCAGGAAATCGCCGACCGTGTCGAGGTTCAGCTCGGTCATCACCTCCAGGTAGTCGAGATACTGCCGCGTGATGAGCGCGATCGGAATGTCGTAGATGTTGACTTCGTTCTTCTTGATGAGATGCAGCAGCAGATCGAGCGGGCCTTCGAAGGACGCCACGCGGACGGGCAGATCGCCGATGATCGATTCGAATTCGAGCTGCTGCGGTTCGGTCATCGCTTACCGGGCTCCGCCGTATTTCAATCCGATCGCGCTGCGCACGCGATCCATGATCGGCGCGGCGACGGCGCGCGCCGTTTTTGAACCTTCGATCGCCAGGTCGCGAAGATCGCCCGGGCGCCCGATCGCTTTGGCGCGGCGCTCGCGGATCGGCTCGAGCATGGCGTTGATCGCGGCCGAGAGCTTCGTCTTGACCTCGACATCGCCGACGTTGCCGGTGAGGTAACGCGCCTTCAAATCGTCGACCTCGGCGGTGTTCGGGTTGAACGCGTCGTGATAGATGAACACCGGATTGCCGTCGACTTTGCCGGGCACGTCTGCACGCACACGATTCGGGTCCGTGTACATCTGGCGGACCTTCTTCACGACGTCTTCGGCGGTATCCGACAGATCGATGGTGTTGCCGTAGCTCTTGCTCATCTTGCGGTTGTCGAGGCCCGGCAGGCGCGGCGTCGGCGTGAGCAGCGGCTGCGGCTCGACGAGCGCGGCGGCGGGGTAGAAATTGTTGAAGCGGCGCACCACTTCGCGCGAGAGCTCGAGATGCGGCACCTGGTCTTCGCCGACCGGGATGAAATGCGCGTCGTAGATCGCGACGTCAGCGGTCTGGAGCAGCGGGTAGCCGAGAAAGCCGATGTTCGAGAGATCCTTCTCGGCGAGCTGTTCCTGCTGTTCCTTGTAGGTCGGCACGCGCTCGAGCCAGGAGATCGGCGTGACCATCTGCAGCAGCAGGTAGAGCTCGGCGTGTTCAGGCACGAGCGACTGGATGAAGATCGTGCTCTTCTCCGGATCGACGCCGGCGCCGATCCAGTCGGCGATGTTGTCCATGGCCGACGCCGTGATGCCGGCGGTATTCGCGTACTCGCTCGTGAGCGCGTGCCAGTCGGCCACGAAATAGAAGCAGTCGTATGTCTGCTGCAGCTGCTCCCAGTTCTGAAGCGCCCCGACCAGGTGACCGAGGTGAAGTTTGCCGGTCGGGCGCATGCCCGACACCACTCGCTTGCGATTCACCGGACCCGTCACAGGAGAAACGATAGCAGGAAACTCTGCACGGGCCGCGTGATCGCGCTGAGCACGCCCGTCAGCATCAGGGCGTAGATGACGACAATCCCGTAAGGCCGCAGCCAGTTGATGGCGTGCGCCACGCGGAGCGGGACGATCCCCATGAGAACGTTGCCGCCGTCAAGCGGCGGCACCGGGATCATGTTGAAGATCGCGAGCATGACGTTCATGAGGATCGAGATCAGCAGGAGCTGCCCCGCCATGTTCACGTAGCCGGACGTCGCCGCAAGAGTCTTGAAAAGCATCACGGCAACGGCTGCCAGGATCAGGTTGCTGATGGGGCCGGCCGCGGCCACGATCGCGAAATCGCGGCGCGGATGCTTCAGGTTCCGCATGTCGACCGGGACGGGCTTCGCCCAGCCGATCAGCGGCACGCCGGAGACGAACGCGATGAGCGGAAAGAGCACCGTGCCGATCCAGTCAATGTGCGAGAGCGGGTTGAGCGTCAGCCGCCCGAGCTCGCGCGCGGTCGGATCGCCCAGACGATCGGCCGTCCACGCATGCGCCGCCTCGTGAAACGAGAGCGACATGATCAGGACCAAAAGAGGTGGAAGGATCTCCTGCAGTGACGGCAAGCGACCGATTCTATCAAGAGAAGTACTTGATCACCGTCTCCGCCGCCTTGGCGCCGACGACCGCGGCCAGTTCCTCGCGGCTCGCGCGCCGCACGCCCGCGAGCGATCCGAACGCGCGCAGCAGCTGATTGCGCCGCTTCGGACCGATGCCGCCGATGTCGTCGAGCCCCGAGCGGAGGGTCGCCTTGCTGCGCGACGCGCGGTGGAACGTGATCGCGAACCGGTGCGCTTCGTCGCGGATCCGCTGCAGCAGCTGCAACGCCGCCGTGTGGTGTGGCAGGGCGATGCCCGCCTCACGATCGCGCGTGAAGATCAGCTCCTCCTGCTTGGCGAGGCCGATCGCGATCAAGCGCTCGAGGCCGATCTGCCGCAACGCTTTATACGCCGCGGCGAGCTGCCCCTTGCCGCCGTCAATGACGATGAGATCCGGGAAGGGGCCACCCTCTTCCATCACTTTCTTGTAGCGCCGCAGCACCACTTCTTCCATCGCGGCGAAGTCGTTCTGCGCCGGGCCGCGGATCTTGAACGTGCGGTACTCGCCCTTGCGCATCCGGCCTTCGACGGCGACGACCATCGACGCCACGGTGTGCGTCCCCTGGATCGTCGAGATATCGAAGCAATCAATGCGGCGCGGCAGTCCTGGCAGGTTCATCACCGCGCGCAGCGTGTCGAGCGCTTCGAACGACGCGCCGGCGCCCTCGCCGAAGAACTGCTGATACGACATCGCGGCGTTGCGCATCGCCAGGTCGATCAATCCCCGGCGGTCGCCGCGCTTCGGCACGTCGATCGACACCTTCCTCCCGGCGCGCGTCGTCAACCACAGTTCCAGCGCTTCGCGCTCGCCCGCTTCAATCTCAACGGGCACATGCACTTCCGGCGGCGGGACCCGCTCGGCGTAAAACTGTTGGAGGGCCGCGACGAGCAACTCCAGGAGCTCTGTCCCCCCCGAGTGAATGGAAAAGGGGTCCTCCGCCCGCAGCTCGACTCTGTCGACGACGCGGCCTTCGCGCATCTGGAAGATCGAGATGAAGCTGCCCGACGTGCCCGTTTTGACGCCGAACGCGTCCCGGTCGCCGAGCCGCGGCGTTGCGATTTTCTGCTGGCGGTCGCGCAGCGTTTCAATTGTGCGGACCGCGTCGCGCAGTTGCGCCGCGTGCTCGTACTGTTCTTCGCTCGCGGCGTTGAACATCCTGACCTTCAACTCATCGATCAGCTCTTCCTGTTTGCCGTCCATGAGGAGACGGGCCTGCTGCACGGCACCGTCATATTTTTCAATCGAACAGATCGCGTCGACGCACGGCGCGATACATCGGTTGATGTCGTACTCGAGGCACGGCCGGTCGCGCTTGCCGTCGATGATCTCGTTACACGAGCGGATCCCGAACAACCGATGCGCCAGCGTCATCGTCTTGCGCGCCAGCGCCGCCGGCATGAACGGGCCGGCGTAGGCGTTGCCGTCGCGCTGCACTTCGCGCGCGATGAGCATCCGGGGCGCGCGCTCGGTGAGCGTGAGCTGCAGATACGGGTACGTCTTGTCGTCGCGCAGCAGCACGTTGAACTTCGGATTGCGCTGCTTGATGAGGCCGTTCTCGAGCGCCAGCGCCTCGACGACCGAGTCGGTCACGATGACGTCGACGGCCGACGCGTCGCGCAGGAGGGCATCGATACGCGGGCTCATCCCGAGCGCGCCGAGGTAGCTGCGGACGCGATCCCGCAGCACGCGCGCCTTGCCGACGTAGATCGTCTCGCCCTCGAGATTGGAGAACAGATAGACGCCGGGTTGCTCCGGCAGTCGGCCAATCTGCTCCTTCAGGTCCTGAATGGCCATGTGCTACTATCGCCCCGATCTTTCTACCAGCGCAAACCGCTGCGATTCATGACGTTTACAAGCGCCGTCGGCGCGCTGTTTAACCTTCCGCTGCGGGTCATCATCCGGGCCTGCGTTGCGCTCAAAATCCACCCGAACGTTCTGACGTTTACCGGCGTCCTGATCAACATCTGGGCCGGCTACGACCTGGCGCGCGGCCACTTTATTTCGGCCGGGTTCATCATGCTCTTCGCCAACATCTTCGACTTCATCGACGGCAAAGTCGCGCACGAGAGCGGCCTCAACAGCAAGTTCGGCGGCTTCTGGGATTCGGTCATCGACCGCTTGTCCGACCTGGCGCTGTCGGTCGGTCTCGTCTGCCTCTACGCCTCGCACGGCCGCGTCGACTACGTCCTCATCACCTCGATCGCCATGGTGTTCGCGACGATGACGAGTTACGCGCGCGCGCGCGCCGAGTGTGAGATCCCGAAATGCAAGGTCGGGTTCATGGAGCGGCCCGAGCGCATCGTGCTCTTCATGATCGGCGCGTTCACCAACCGCATGGCCGCCGTGATGTGGGTCATCGCGCTGCTCTCCATCGTGACGGTGGTCAACCGGATCTACTTCACGTATCTCGTGCTCGAAAACAAACCGCAGCCCGATCGCGTGGGCCCCTCGCGCATTCTCTGGCGCGCGCTCTACTGGCAGGACGAACGCGGCACCGTGGCCTACGACCTGTGGGTGTTCGCGATTCTCGCGTTTGTCTGGATCACGCCGCCGGATCTCATCGGCGACCCCATGTCGCACGGCCAAGGTTTGGTTCAGTGGCTCGCGTCGCTCGCCCGTTAAATGGTCAGTGGTCAATGGTCAATGGTCAATGAAGACCTCACTGGCCATTGGCCATTGACCACTGACCATTACCCGGCGAGAGCTGGATCAAAGCACTTCCTGCAGCGAGCCTCGTAAGCCCCGCCCGCCCCGACCAGCACGCGCTCGCTCGACTGCACGAGCCGCTGCGTGTGATTGGCCGGGTTGCCGCACACCATGCAGATCGCCAGCGTCTTGGTGATGTATTCCGCGATCGCGAGCAGCTGCGGCATCGGCTCGAACGGTTTTCCCAGGTAATCCTGATCGAGCCCCGCGATGATGACGCGCTTGCCCTGGTCGGCGAGTGTATTCACGACGGCCGGGAGCTCCGGATCGAAGAACTGCCCTTCGTCGATGCCGACGACTTCGGTGTCGACGAGCACCTTCTCGAGCAACTCCCGCGACGAGCCGACGTTCGTCGACGCGATCTCCATGGAGCTGTGCGACACGATCTTCTCGCCGCTGAAGCGATTGTCGATCGCGGGCTTGAAGATCTGCACGCGCTGCTTGGCGATCTGCGCGCGGCGCAGCCGCCGGATCAGCTCTTCGCTCTTGCCGGAAAACATGCTGCCGGTGACAACTTCAATCCACCCGCCGGGGCCCGATCTGATCTGGTCCATGTTGTGACTTCTGCCTTTTGATTTCTGCCTTCTCACTTCCGGATCAGACCCGAGACAAGTATTCGCCTGTCTCGGTAGAGATCCGGATCATGTCACCGTCGTTGACGAAGGCGGGCACGATCACGACGAGACCGGTTTCGCACGTCGCCGGCTTGACTTGCGCCGCGGCGGTCGCGCCCTTGATGCCGGGCACGGTCTCGGTCACTTTGAGATCGACCGTGACGGGAAGATTCACGCCCATCGGCTTGTCGTCATAGAACTCGACGTTGATCTTGGTCTCCGGCAGCAGGTAACCCACCGCATCGCCGAGGTCTTCGGCGCTCAGGTTGATCTGTTCGTAGGTCCCGGTGTTCATGAAATAGAACATGTCGCCATCCTTATAGAGGTATTGCATCTCGTGCTCCTCGAGGATGGCCCGTTCGACGTCTTCTTCCGCCCGGAACTTGTGGTCGACGATGCGCCCGGTGCGCAGATCGCGCATCTTCGCCTGCATGTGGGCGCGCTTGTTGCCCTGGGTCAGGTGGTGCGTATCGAACACGCGCAGCAGGTCATTGCCCATCTTGATGAGCATGCCCTTCTTCAATCGATTGGCCGTTACTGAACTCATGGGTCCACATTTCTCTGGGCCGGCAATAACCGGCCGCTCGTCACTTACGGAACTGCTAATTATAGCGATTTGCTACGATGGGGTCATGCCATGGGATCCGGCACGCGATCTCCTGCACATGAAGGAGCAGCTCGATAGCCTCCTCGGCCGCGCCGCGTCAGGCTGGGTCCCGGCGGCGGACCTCCACGAGAGCGACGACTGTTTCCTCGTGACCATCGAACTCCCCGGCCTGTCGCGCGACGACGTCCGGATTGAATGCGGCGGCGGCGACCTGACCGTGAGCGGCGAGCGTTCCGGCGCGGACTGCCCGCAACGGTATCAACAGCTGGAGCGCGGGCACGGCGCGTTCTCGCGGCGGTTTTCCTTCGGGCAGCAAGTCGACGGCAACGGCGTCACGGCCGAGCTGGCCAACGGCGTGCTCGCCGTTCGTATTCCCAAGACGCACAGCGCCGCGCCGCGGCGCGTCGACGTTCGCTGATATTCCTACGAGACTGACCCTCATGAAACGCATTGTGTTCGGCACCATGTTTCTCGCGGCGGGCTTGGCCGCCGGCGTCGTCATCGCCGGCCGGCTGGCGCCATCGAACAGCTTCGCCACCCAGACGCCCTCGACACCGCGCGCACCGTCACCGGCGGTGACCGTCGCATCGCAAGGGCTGCCCGACCTGTCGACGATCGCCGAGCAGGCGGTCAAGGCGTCGGCCAATATTTCGTCGACGCAGCTCATTCAGCAGCGGAACGATGAGTTCGCCGAGTTCTTCGGATTTGGCCGCGGGCGCCAGTTTTCCGAACAGGAAGCGCAGAGCCTCGGATCGGGCGTCGTCGTGTCGTCGGACGGCTACATCGTCACCAACGCGCACGTGCTCGTCGGCAACGGCGGCCAGATCCGCAACGTCAAGGTCACGCTGCCATCCGGGCAATCAGAACTACCGGCGAAGATCATCGGGCTCGACGAGGTCTCGGACCTTGCGCTCCTCAAGATCGAGGCGACGGGCCTTCCGACGTTGCAGTGGGGTGACTCAGACAAGATCCGCATCGCCGAGTGGGTGCTCGCGATTGGCAACCCGTTCCAGTTCAACCAGACAGTCACGCTGGGGATTGTGTCGGCGATCGGGCGCGCGGGCTCGCAGATGGGCGCGTACGGCCAGATGATTCAGACCGACGCCGCGATCAATCCCGGCAACTCGGGCGGCGCGCTGGTCAACAGCCGCGGCGAGTTGATCGGCATCAACTCGATGATTTTCTCGCGCGGGGGCGGCTCCGAAGGGCTCGGGTTTGCAATTCCATCGAAGCTCGCGCAGCGCATCATCAAGGAGTTGCGCGAGAACGGCGCGATCGCGTGGGGCAACATCGCGGACGTCCGGCTGGATGATGTCGGCGTCACTCAAGCCGCGGCCCGCGACCTTGGCATCACCACGCCATCGGTGATTTACGTCTACACGGTTCTTCCGACATCCGGCGCCGCGCGCGGTGGTCTGCGCCGGGGCGATGTCATTCTCGCATTCAACGGCACAGCCGTAAGTACCGTGAACGATCTCCTGCAACTGGTGCGCGACGCCAAGGTTGGCAGCACGGCGACGCTGTCGGTGTTGCGCGATCGCAACCGCATTCAGGTGTCTGTCCCGATCACGAGCACAGCCCGCTAACCGAAATAAAGTCGGGAGTTAATTGGGGTGGGAACTATTGCCCAATTAACTCCCGACTTTATTTCGTCACGGCGGCGCTGTCGGCGGCGATGCACCGCCAGCGGTGATTCTTCCCCACCGAAATGCCGACGCGCGGCGACCATTTCAAGCGGCGCTTCGGGAGATCGTGATCTTCGATCGTCAGACTTCCTGCAGTGAGGTCCGCGCGGTTGTGACGCGGCTTGATGCCGAGAGCGATCGTCAAATTGCCGGGCCCTGAACAGAGCTTCATGTCGTCCAAGGTGCTGCGTCCGCGGTTTCGCTGTCGGCGGCGGCGGCGGCGCATGGCGGCCGTATTTTCGAGCGGCTCGAGCGCGCGGATCAACACGGCGGCTGGAAAGCCTTCGCGCTCGGTCACCGCGTTGACCAGATGATGGATGCCGTAGTTGAGGTAAACGTACGCCCGGCCGGGCGGTCCATAGAGCGGCGCATTCCGCTTCGTCGCGCCCGGCGCCGCGTGACACGCCGGATCTGTCTCGCCGATGTAGGCCTCGACTTCAACGATCACGCCGGAAGTGCGCTTGCCGCGAACGGTGTGAACGAGAACTTTGCCGATCAAATCAGCGGCGACGTCTAGAGTCGGGCGATTGTAGAAGTCTTGCGTCAACCGTGAAGATCGTGAAGCACGTAAAGGTAAATCGTCTTTCTTAACGAGCTTCACGTGCTTCACGGTGGATGAGGCGTCAGCGGCGAAGTCGAGCGAGCGCGTCGGCAGCGGCGCGAGCGGCGCGCGGGTCGGCGTCGCGGACCATTGTTTCGAGCGCCGCCTGGTCACCGGCACCGCCGATGAAACCGATGAGGTGCGTCAGTTCCGCACGCGCGCCAGCGCTCGCGGCCGTCGTCATGGCCGCGGCCACGGCGGGCCCGGCCGCGGAACCGATTTCGAGCAGGTAATCACGCGCCTGCGCGCCGATACCCGGAGAGCCGACCACGAGCGCGATGCCGGCGGCCTGCGGCTCGCCGAGCGCGTGAAGCGCGAAGAGCGCCGCCAGCCGGACGTCGTTCGCCGAATCGTTCTTCGCAATAGTGCGGATCACTTCGAGCGACGCGCGGTCGCGCAGGCGGCCGAGCCCTTCAACTGCGGCGCGCCGGGCAGCCGCGTCCGGATCGCTTAACCGGGCACGGAACAGGTCCCGCGACGACCCATAGCCGATGCGGGCCAGCGCGAGCAGCGCTTCGTTCGCGCGGTCGGCCTTGCCGAAGTACGCCACACGATCGGCGAGCGCCTGCACGGCGCGGTCGTGCCGCAACAATCCGAGCGACTCGGCCGCGAATTGCTGCACCATCTCGCTCTTGTCGTTGAGAGCGGCGATCAGCGCGTCGCCGGCCGCCGCGGCGCGCATGCGCCCGAGCGCGCGCGCGGTCGCGGCGCGCATGACGGGATCCGAATGCTGCAGCCCGGTCAAGAGCCGCCGTGTGAATTCGAGGTTGGTCGCGCTCGTCGAACCGGGTTCGACGATCACGCCGAGGGCGTGAATCGCGTCGAATCGGACGCGCGCGCTGCGATCCGCGGTGGCGGTGATCAAGTGATCGACAAGAACATCGGGCTCGCGCAAGGCCGAGCGGACGAGCGGCCCGGCATTGAACGCTTCGAGCGCGCGGCTCCCGCTCGACCCGGGCTCGATCGGCTGGTTTGTAAAGAACGTGATCTCGGCGTCGATCGCCGCAAACTGCACCGCATCGTCGGGATCGGTCACGAGCGGCGCCGCGTACGGCGCGGCCGGAAGATAGTTTGCCGAGTTCAACGCCCGCAGCGCGGCGATGCGCTTACCGGCGTTGCCGTCGCGCAGTTGCGCGATCGTCGCCTGCCAATCCTGTGCGGCCGCCGTTGCGGACGCGATGGCTACGGCGAACAGGAATCCGGTGAATCGCGTGAGTCGCTCGATCCGCATACGTCGATTACTCCGTGTCCGCGTCGTCTGGGTCGCGCCCGTCGGCGAGGACGCCCTTCAAATACTGCCCCGTATACGAAGCCTCGACGGTGGCGACGTGTTCGGGTGTGCCGACCGCGAGCAAGTGGCCGCCGGCTTCGCCGCCCTCGGGACCCAGGTCGATGATCCAGTCTGCCGTCTTGAGCACGTCGAGATTGTGCTCGATGACCAGCAGGGTATGGCCGTTGCCGAGCAACTTTCTGAAGGCGGCGAGCAGTTTGACGATGTCGTCGAAGTGAAGGCCGGTCGTTGGCTCGTCGAGGATGTACAGCATCCGCTCGCCGCCCTGCGTCGCCAGATGCGACGCGATCTTGATGCGCTGCGCCTCGCCGCCCGAGAGCGTCGTCGCCGCCTGGCCGAGGCGCAGGTAGCCGAGACCGATCTCGTCGAGCACCGCGAGCCGGCGTGTGACCTTCGGCGCGCCCGAGAAGAACGCGAGCGCTTCGCGCACGGTCATGTCGAGCACGTTGTCGATGTTCTTGCCCTTGAACCTGACGTCGAGCACGACCTGGCGGAATCGCTTGCCCTCGCACTGATCGCACGGCACGAAGACGTCCGCGAGAAACTGCATCTCGACGCGAACCACGCCCTCGCCTTCGCATGCTTCGCAACGACCGCCAGGGACGTTGAACGAGAATGCGCTGGCCGTGAGGCTCTTCGCCTTGGCGTCCTTGGTCGACGCGAACAACTCGCGAATCGGATCGAACGCCTTGAGGTACGTCACCGGATTCGACCGCGGCGTCCGGCCGATCGGCTGCTGGTCGACCAGGATGACATCGGTGACGTACTCCGCGCCCTCGAGGCCGCGGAACTGGCCGACGGGTTTGTCCCAGTCGCCCTTGATGCGTTTCAGCGCCGCGTAGATCACGTCGTGCACGAGCGTGCTTTTGCCGGAGCCGCTCACGCCGGTGACGCACGTCAGCACGCCGAGCGGAATGTCGATGCTGACATCCTTGAGGTTATGTTCCGACGCGCCGGTCAGCCGCATCTTCTGCACCAGCGCCCGGCGGCGGGTCTGCGGCACGGGAATCGCCAGGTCGTCGCGCAGGTACCGCGCGGTCAGCGAGCGCGTGTCTTTCAGGAGGCCGTCGAGCTCGCCTGAATACAGGATGCGGCCGCCATGCTCGCCGGCGCCGAGGCCGAGATCGACCACCCAGTCAGCGACGCGGATCATGTCGGCGTCGTGCTCGACGACGATGACGGTGTTGCCCTGATCGCGGAGCTGTCGAAGAATCGCGATCAGGCGTTCGTTGTCGCGCGGGTGCAGGCCGATCGACGGCTCATCGAGGACATAGAGGGTATCGACCAGCGCGGAGCCGAGCGATGTCGCGAGATTGATACGCTGCGACTCGCCGCCTGAGAGCGTCGAGGACAGGCGATCGAGCGTGAGGTAGTCGAGACCGACGTCGGTCAGAAAGCCGAGACGCCGCGTCACTTCGCGCAGGACCTTCTCTGCGACCGCCGCGTCTTTCTTCGACAGCGCGAGATTGGCGAAGAACCCGGCCGCGTCTTTCACCGTCAGCGCGCACACCGCGTCGATCGTCTGGCCGCCAACCCGCACATCGCGCGCTTCCTTGCGCAGCCGCGCGCCGCCGCAGTCGTGGCACGTAAGGTAGCCGCGGTAGCGGCTCAGGAACACGCGAACGTGCACCTTGTATTTCTTGCGCTCGAGCCAGCGGAAGAAACCGGCGATGCCTTCGAACTCGCCGAATCCGTCGTTGGCGAGCCCGCGTTCCGCGTCCGTGAGCTGCGACCACGGCACATCCATGCGCACCGTCGGCTCGCCGGCGCTCGCCGCGGCCTTGACCGCCTTCTTCATCTCGGCCAGGTTCGGGCGGTAGTGCGGCTTGGTCCACGGTTCGATCGCGCCGTCGTTGAGCGACAGCTCGGGATCGGGCACGACAAGGTTCATGTCGAGCTCGATCGTGTTGCCGAAGCCGTGACATGTCGGACACGCGCCGAACGGGTTGTTGAACGAGAACAACCGCGGCTGCGGAATTTCGTACTGGATCCCGCAGGTGCGGCATTCGAAGCGCTCGCTGAAGCGATGCGCCTTGGTGACGGCGGTCGACGCATCGACTTCCAGAGCGAAGCACGCGCCGTCGCCTTCGTGAAGCGACGTCTCGATTGAATCCGTGATGCGCGCGCGCGAATCAGGTTCAACTGTGATGCGGTCGACAATCACCGACAGATGCGTCGCCGAACGCAGCGTATCGATGACAGCGAGCGCCTCGTCGACAGACATCGCTTTGCCGGCCACCAGCAATCGGCCGAAGCCGCGCTTGCGAAGATTCTCGATGGTCTCGCGCAGCGGATCGGTGGCGGGCGCCGTGACGTCGAGGCCGTCCGGCGACTCATCATCGATCGGCCCTTCGTCGCCGTCTTCGTTCTTCGCCGGCGGCAGGTGGACCGGCGCAGTCATCACCGGCCACTCGAACCCGATCATGAGGCGGGTTCCGGCGGGGAGCGCCAGCAGCGCCGAGGCCACCATTTCCGGCGACTCGCGTTCCACTTCTTTGCCGCACTGGCGGCAAATGGTCCGCCCCACGCGGGCCCAAAGCAGACGGAGGTAGTCGTGGATTTCGGTCGTCGTGCCGACGGTCGAGCGCGGATTGCGAATGCTGTTTTTCTGCCGGATGGCGATGGCCGGCGCGATGCCTTCGATGGCGTCGACGTCGGGCTTTTCCATCCGCTCGAGGAACTGCCGGGCGTACGCCGAGAGCGATTCGACGTACCGCCGCTGCCCTTCGGCATAGATGGTGTCGAACGCCAGAGACGACTTACCGGATCCGCTGACGCCCGTAAAGACGATGAGCTTGCGGTGCGGTAGCGTCAGGTCCACCCCTTTGAGGTTGTGGGTGCGGGCGCCGCGGACTACGAGTTCGGACATGGGGGCTACAGTGCGGCCCACGGCCGACTGTCGAATCCCAGAATGTTACTACAGTGGAAGGGTTGTGCTATTCTCCAACTCGGTTCCCAAGAACCAACCCTTCAAGTCCCCGCTCGTGAAAACCCTCTCCGATCTCGCCCTTCCAAAACCACACTGAGGACAACGTCTGTGGCCGTGCGTCTGTTCGTTGGCAATATGCCCTACGGGGCAACAGAGGTGGACCTGCGTTCGCATTTCGCGACCGTCGGTGACCCGTCTCAAGTCGTCATCCCGGTAGACCGCGACACCGGCCGTCCGAGAGGTTTCGCGTTTGTCGAATACCTCGAGCGACCCGCGGCGGAAGCCGCGGTGCAGGCGTTCAACCAGCAGCCGTTCATGGGCCGCAGTTTGTCTGTCAGCGAGGCGCGTCCACGCGAGGAACGAGGACCGGGCGGGCCCCGTCCGGGCGGCGGCGGTTTTGCTCCGCGCCCAGGCGGATTCGCGCCGCGACCGGGCGGCGGCTTCGGCGGCCCCCCGCGCGGCGGCGGTTTCGGCCCGCCTCCCGGCGTCGGCGATCGCGCCCGCAACTTCGGCCCGCCCAAGAAAAAGAGCGCGGGCAACGAGAAGCGCTGGGAAAAGAAGGAACAGGGCCCGAAGGGCCCGATCAAGGAACGCTTCTCGGGCCGCATGGACTCGATGTACGACGTCAACGAAGACACAACTGAGCTGAAGGATTTCGACGACATCTCGCAGAGCGAACCGAAGGACGACGAATAAACACTCAGGTTCGCGGGTGCGCCGGTGCCGCCGGTGCGGAGACAAACTTGCTAACGCATGTAAAAGTGCTCGGCGTGCTGTTCCTGATCTGTTCGGCCTTTCTCGCGCTCTTCGCCATTGGATTTCCCCTCGGTCTTGGCCTCGTTGGCGCGTTTGTCAGCCAGAGCGGTGATCAGGATGCGACGACGGGAGCGGCTGTGCTGGGCCTGGTCGGCGTCGGCCTGTCCGTCCTGTTCGGTGGGTTCGCAATCCTTTGGGGCATCTGCGGTTACAGCGTCATCAAACACAAGCCGTGGGCGCGAATTTTCGCAATCATTCTTTCCGCGATGAGCCTGATCAAGATTCCATTCGGCACAGCGCTCGGAATCTACGGCCTCTGGATCATGTTTCACAAAGACACCGAAGCACTCTTCACGAAAACTCCACAGGCTGGTTGATGGCGCGACGCGAGCCGCTCCTGCTCCTCGCGATTGTCGTCATCGGCCTGTTCGTCACACGCATCAACGCGTTCGATCCGGCAACCTGGTGGATGGAGACGTCGTTCGTCTTCATCGGCATCGCAATTCTCATCCCGACGGCGCGGCGATTCCCGCTCTCGCCGCTGCTCTACCGGCTGATCGCGTTTCACTGCATCATCTTGATGATCGGCGGGCACTACACCTACGAACGCGTGCCGCTCGGCGACTGGATGACAGACTGGTTCGGCTTCAGCCGCAATCACTACGACCGCATCGGCCATCTCGTGCAGGGGTTCGTGCCGGCGATCCTCGTTCGCGAATTGCTGCTGCGAACGTCGCCGTTCGGCAAGATTCGATCGAAGTGGATGCCGGCCCTGGTTGTGAGCGCCTGCCTCGCCTTTTCCGCGTTCTTCGAAATGATCGAGTGGTGGGCGGCGATTGCCGGCGGCGCGTCGGCGAACAACTTCCTCGGGTCGCAGGGCGATGTGTGGGACGCGCAGTGGGACATGCTCTGCGCGCTGATCGGCGCGATCCTTGCGTTGATGCTTTTGTGGCGCCTGCACGACCGTTCGTTGAGAACGATAAATAAAGTCGGGAGTTAATCCGAATCGCGGAATTAACTCCCGACTTTTTGTCTTTTTTGTCCTAGTTCCAGTACAACTTGAAGCCAAACTGAAGCTCGCGCGGCGCGCGGGTGTTGGTCAGTTTGCCGAAATTGCCGGAGGACGCGGCGCAATCGGTCGCCGTCACCGCCACCGTGCACACGTTGTTGATCGAACCGGGATCGAACTGTATCGTGTTGAACGCGTTGATGAAATCCGCGCGGAACTGCAGTCGCGTGCCGCCGCGCGGATACCAGTTCTTCGACAGGCTCAGGTCCGTTTGCTTGACGCCGGGCAACCGGAAGGACGCGCGACCCGTGGTGCCGAATTGACCATCGGCCGGAGGCGCGAACGCCGCCGGGTTGAAATAGTAGACGCCGCCGGCCGTGTCCGCCGGCAGGTTCGCAAATGGATCGCTCACCTGATTGACTCGAATGCCGCGGCGGCTGCCGTTGGTCGTGCCGTTGACGACGCGCGAGATCGGCGGCCCGGACCAGAACTGCGTGATGCCGCTCACCTGCCAACCGCCGAGGACCTGCGTGGCGAGGCCCTTGCCGCCGCGGAAGAACGGCAGTTCGTAGACGTAGTTCGCGGTGAAAATGTGCGTGCGGTCGTTACGGGCCAGCGCGTACTCGGCGGCGAGATTGCGGCGATCCTGCGGCAGGTCGACCGCGTCCCGATCGTTGGTCGCGTCGGTCTTCGAACGGCTGAGCGTGTAGGCGACGTTCAGCAGGCCTTTGCGGCCTGAGCCGTGACGGAAGTTCACAAGCAGCCCCTGATACCGCGACTTGGCCGTCGTCTGCCGCATCGTGATGCCGGCAAATCCGACGTACGGACGCGCTGTGTTGATCACGCCGTTGCCGGCCAGGACATCGGCCGGCAGGGCCGCGTTGATGTCAACCGGCTGGATCAGGTGGTCGCCCGCCGATCCCAAGTAGCCCACGTCGATTAGGCCGTTCGAGTAGAGCTTGCGCTGCACGCCCACGTTCCACTGCCGGGTGCGCGGCGTCTCAAACGGATCGCTCGAGGCGATCAGCGCGAAGAGCGGCACGGTCGTCGCGGACGTGCCGGCGCCGGGATTCGACAACTGCGCGTTGAGCACCTGCGGGTTGGCGACAAACGGCGGGTTCACGAACGCGTTCTGCAGAAAAATGCCGACGAGCGCCTGGTCGAAGTAAACGCCGAATCCGCCGCGGACCAGCGTGTCGCCTTTGCCGCCGACGTCCCATGTGAAACCGGCGCGCGGCATGAAGTTGTTCTTGTCGAGCGCGTAAATGCCTCGGCCGTGCGGCGAATTCTGGTTCGCGATCACGATGCCGTTGCTGAAGTTGCCCGAACCGACGGTCAGGTTTGTCGCTGCGGCGCTCGAGAACACGGGCGCGGCCGCGCGGCTGTAGGTGGCGGGGTTGAAGTTCGTCAACACGTTGTTCGCATCGACGACCGGCGGCTGCAGCGAGTAGCGCACGCCGAGGTCCACGGTGACGTTCGAGCGTGCCTTCCATGAATCCTGCACATAGAACTCGTAGCGCGCGAACCGAAACTCCGAGGCGACTTCAATCGTCGGTTCGGTGTAGGTGCACGGCGACCCGCAGAGACCGTCGCGATTGCCGAGCAGGAAGTTCTGGAAGCCCGTCCGGCCGCCGCCCGTGGCAAAGTTGAAGCTGCCCTGCGTGCCGCTGCCTGAGAGCTCGTTCTTCTGCTCCCATGCGGCCAGGAAGCCGCCCTTGAGCGAGTGATTGCCGCGCTGATGCGACAGGTTGTCCGACACGGTGTAATTGCGGTAACTGTTGTCGAACAACTGCGGCGCGCCGATGCTCGACAGGCCCGTGACGGCCACGGTCGGGATCAACTGCTCTCGGTTCTCCGGATACAGCTCCGGGATCGAGAGAGCGTAGGCCGACCGCGTGTTCTTCACGTTGCTGCCGTACTGGGACGAAATCGCGTTCCCGGAAAACTGGAAGGAAAACTCATTCAGCGTGCGCGGGTTGATCGTCGTCGTGACCTGCGCCACACCGACCTGTCCGGGCACCTTGGTGAGCGTCGTGGCGATATCCGGAATGGCCGTGCCGAAAAAGAGGCCGCCTGGTTCGGTCGTTTGCGACAAGTCGTAGGTGTAGCGTGCCATCACGCGCCACTTCGGGTTGACGTACCAGTCGAGCCGGCTCACGTACTGCGTCGTGTTTTGTCGATTGGCGGCCGTCGAGAGGTACTGGCTGGTGCCCGTGTTCGGCGCCGGCCAGGCCGACAGCAGTTTCACCGCGTTCGCATCGCGCAGGCCGGGCGCCACGTAGTTGACGTTGGCGGGATTATTCAGCCAGGCCGGATCGATCGTGTTCGCGGTGAGCGACGCGGGCGCGCGATTGATGTTCCGCCGCTCGAAGGACGCGAAGAAGAAGAGCTTGTCCTTGCGCGCCGGGCCGCCGAGCGTGGCGCCGAAATTATGGTAGTCGAGCTTCGGCGGGTTGTTGGCGATGTCCGGGTTCGTGTTCTGTTTCCTGAAATAGGAGTTCTCGTTGAACCGGTCGTTCCGGTAGAACTCGTAGGCGGACCCGCGAAACTTATTGCTGCCCGACTTGGTGACCACGTTGATGATCCCGCCGCCGCTGCGCGGCCACTCGGCCGCGTAGGACGAGGTGATGATTTTGAACTCCTCGATCGATTCGAGCGTCGGCGTGTTGAGCAAGGTGACGTTGGAGCCCACGTCGACGTTGCTCGCTCCGTCGACGAACCAGTTCACCGCGTTGCGGCGGGCGCCGGCGATCGACAAGCTCACGACGCTCGTCAGGCCGATGCCCACCTCGTCGCTGAGCGAACTCGAAACGCCCGGCACCAGTGTCGCCAACTGCGCGAAGTTCCGGTTATTGAGCGGCAGTTCCTGGATCTGCACCGCGCCCATCAGCGTCTGCACCGCGGGCGTCGCCTGGATCATCTGCGCGGCGGCGCTGACTTCGACCGCCTCGCTGACGCCCGCCACGCCAAGCGTCGCGTTTACCTCGCGCCGGTCGTTGACATGGAGCGCGATGCCCTTGGTCACGACCGGCTTGAAGCCGCTGAGCGTAAAGGTGATGTCGTACTCGCCGGTCGGCAGATACGGGATCGTGTAGCGCCCCGTCGTCGATGTCGTGGTTTCGGTCGTAATCCCTTTACCGACATCGCGCGCCGACACCATGACGCCCGGCAACGCGGCGCCCGTCTGGTCGACGACGGCGCCGGTGACGGTTGCGGTGATTTCCTGGGCCTGCACGCCGGCCGCAGCGGCCAGCATTACGAAAACGAGAGCGACGATCCGGAAAACGCTTCGCATGGAAACCCCTCGGTTCTGATGGGCGCCACCACGGCGCCCGGAAGACTGCGCAGATAGTATTCGCGAGGGCCTGGGGGGTCAAACCCACCTTCCACCGGGGCTTACCAGCCTCGCCAAGCGTTACGCGCCGAAAACGTCCGTGGCGGACAGCGCCAAGTCCGGCAGCACGCGCGATCGGACCGTGTCGGCAAGCCCGTAGGCCGCCTTCGCCGCGGGTCGCTCCGCTAACGCGTAGACGGTGATCCGGCGCGCGCGCGGGTCGACCAGCCAGCACTCTCGGACCCCGTACTTCCTGAACCATCCGAGCTTGCGCCACTGGTCGTACGCCGCCGTGCTCGGGGAAAGCACCTCGACGACAAGATCCGGCGCGCCCCAGATTTGATTGCGCATGATGTCCAGCCGACCGCCGGACACGAAGACGATGTCGGGCTGGAGAATCACGGCGTTCGGCGCATCGAGCACCACGTCGATGGGCGAGACCACGACCTGCCCCAGCCCGCGCGGGCGCGTGTGTTGCTGCAGCAGGAATGCCAGGTCGGTGACGACGCGCTGGTGCAAGTAGAACGGAGCCGGCGGCTCTCGCAGGACACCCCGGAAGAGTTCTCGCCGCTTCATGGTTTCGGGTCCGCTCAGATAGCTGTCCGTCGTCATCCGTTCCATGGCTGCCCCTTTCGACGACGATGCCATCGTCGGAGGATCAAGTCAACGCGTGCTGCCAGGGAGGCTTGACCGCAGGAAGGCGGCTTCCCATCGTTAATCGATAGGAGCGTCCCTGATGTCTGCGATTCCCGATCTTCTGCCCGGCACACTTGATCTGCTGATTCTCCGCCTGCTCACCGCCGACTCGATGCACGGTTACGGGCTTGCACAGCGATTGAAGCTCTTGTCCAAGGATGTGCTGCAGGTCGGCGAGAGCTCGCTCTATCCCGCGCTGCAGCGGCTGCTCCTCAACGGATATGTGGACGCCGAGTGGGCGCCGAGCGAGCGAGCGCAAGGAATTCACGCAAATCATCGCGGCGATTCAACGCGTGCTGGAGACGGCATGACCATGCCGACGTTCTTTCGCCGGCTTCGCGCGCGGATCAAATACTGGAACAACGCGGAAGAGCTCGAGAAAGAGCTCGACCTTCATCGGGACCTCGCGGCGGCGGCGTTTGCCGCCGACGGCACCTCGCCACGCGAGGCGCGATGGAAGGCCGCGCGCCTGCTGGGCAACACAACGATGGCCCGGGAGGATGCGCGCGCGGTGTGGGTGTCAAGGTGGATCGAGCACTTTATGCAGGACCTGTGGTACGCGCTCCGCGGCTTCAGGAAGCACTGGACGTTCACGCTCGCGGCCGTCACGATGCTCGCACTTGGATTGGGCGTTGCGGCTGGGGCATTCAACGTCGCCAATGGCCTGTTCTTTCGAGGCTGGCAGGTTGCCGAAAGCCATAATCTCTTCGTCGCGAAGCCGAAGTTCGATCCAAGCGGCGGACGCGTAGACGATGGGTTGTCGTACGGCGCATATCGGCATTTCCTCACGAACGGCCGAACGGCCGACTACTTCGCTTTCAAGATGACCTTCATGCGCCTCACGCCAGCTCGTGACGAGCGTGGGAGCGGCATTGTGCCGACGGGCCTATTCGTCAGCGACAACTTCTTTGACGCGATGCGGATTCCGCTGCTGATGGGCACGCCGCCTCGCGCGGCCGACGTCACTCGCGAGCCAACGGCTGTCATCTCGTTTCGGTTGTGGCAGCGCGCGTTTGGCGGAGACCCGCAGATCCTCGGGCGAACCGGCTGGTCCAATGGCAACGCCTTCACGATCGTGGGCGTAACGAGCCAGTCGTTCGAGGGCATTATCCGGGCGATCGACATCTTCGCGCCGATGTGGGCTGGGGTCGGGCTCAACGCCGGATCGTCGGCTCGTCAGGCCGTCGCCAATGAGTCATCGTGTTGCGTCGACATCGCCGGCCGCGTGCGGACGGGAGCGTCATATGCAGCCGTCGAGCAGGAGTTGGATGTGCTCGCCGCGCAATATCGCGACTCTGTCCAGCAGACGCGTCTGAAGATCGAAATCACCGACACATCCGTGGGCGCGCAGATGCTCGGGCGCGGCAACTTGGCTGCGATGTTCCTGCTTGCGTTCGCAGCGGTGCTGTTTCTGCTCGTATTGACCTGCGCGAACGTCGGTAATCTTGTCCTCGCGCGGAATCTCCGGCGGCAGCAGGAAATCATCACGCGGTTGGCGCTCGGTGCGAGCCGGTCGAGACTCGTCCGGCAATGGCTCACCGAAGGCCTCGTGCTGTCAGCCATCGCCGGCGCACTCGCGCTTGCGGCCGCGGCCACGGTGCCGGCGATCATCCGCGCGAGCAGCCCGCAGGCAGTACCGTCTCAGTTCGTCGTGGATTGGCGAGTGTCGCTTCTGACGTTCGGCGGCGTCGTGCTGGTGTGTTTGTTAGTTTCTCTTGCGCCGGCCGTCCGGACGACGAGGGTGGCGTGGCGCGGCAGCGCCGCAATGGCAACTGCGCGCACCAGCGGACTGCGAGGCGCGCTGCTCGCGATTCAAATCGCGATCGCGACCGTGTTGATTCTGAGTGCGACACTGCTGGTGCGCGGCATCCAGTTCGGGTTGTCCGCTCCATCGGATTTCGCATTCCAGACCACCACCGCCGCGACGGTTTCGTTTCCGGGTGCGGCGACTGCAGAGCGGCAGAAGGCGCTTACGGCCGAGCTGATCTCGGCGGTACACGCCAGCCCGACGCCAATCGGCATGAGCGCACGATCTCCAGTAAGCCAACACGCCAGCGTGCCGACGAGTGTGCGCGAACCTGACTCGAACATCGACTACTCAGTGGAGTACTTCCCGATGTCCGCGGCGGCGGCGACCGTGTTGCAGGTTCCGCTGGCAACGGGACGCTGGGCGTCCGACGACGCGGGCCGCAACGAGGCCGTGATCAACGAAACGCTGGCGCGGCAAATCTGGAACAATGTTTCTCCCATTGGCCAGACGCTCACGCTCGACTACACAAAAAAGCGTTACACCATCAGCGGCGTCACGCGTGACACGCACGTGGTCGCGCTCGGGCCAATCGGTCCGTTGATTCACACGACCGTCGACGCCGACAGCATGCCGCTACTTCTCGCCCCGAAAACGGCCGCGGGCATCGAGGCACTCAGGCAGATTGCCGCGTCCGTCGATCCAGCGATCTCCCTTTCATTGCTCTCGCTGACGGACGCCGCTAAAGGCACAACAGGCGATTCGCTCGCAGGCGCGGCCCTCGCCTCGTCGGTCGGCGCTGCTGCGTTGCTCATGGCCATGATCGGGTCTATGGCGTGTTTTCGTATCTGATCGAAGAACGGCAGCGCGAGATCGGCATTCGCATGGCGCTCGGCGCTGGCCGCTGGGAGGTTCGGCGCGCGATCTTCTCTGCTATCCGACGGGCGCTCGCGGCGGGGACTCTCGGCGGGTTCCTCGTCGCGTTCATCGTTGCGCAATTGCTGCGGCGATTCCTCTTTGGAATGTCGACGCTCGATCCGATCAGCTACCTGGCGGTTGGCGCGTTGCTGGTTACGACCGCGTTGCTTGCGACCTATGTGCCTGTGCGCCGCGCCCTCCGAGCAAACCCGGCCACAACACTGCGATCGGACTGACGAAGCGGCGGCCTTGGGGAGCAGGCGGCCCTACGCGAGCGGCCGCCCTACGGGAACACGTGAACGCGGGTTAATAAATAGGGGTCGGGAGTTATTTCAAAATAACTCCCGACCCCTATTTCCGCACGGCGAGCGCTGCGCGTGAATCCCGCGGTGAGCTTGCGGGCGGACTAAATCCGCGAGGAGTACAAGACAAACGGGCCGCTTTCGCGCGGCCCGTTCCTATTTCTGACTGTTCTTTACTTCTTGCCGCAGCAGCAGCAAGAACCGCAGCACGACGTGCTGCCGCAGCAGCAGGCCTGGGGCGGGATTTTCGCTTCGGTCGTCATCATGGGTTGTGCACTCCCACTCGGGATATTAGGGCTGGTCGTAGTCCGTGTCCATCTGTCAGGAGGCTGGTCTAACCCCGCCATGCGCTGCATTCTTGCTCTCGCCATCGCCGTCACCGCCGCTCCGGACTTCTCGGGATTAAATAGGGATTAAATAGGTAAATAGGGGTCGGGAGTTATTTCGAAATAACTCCCGACCCCTATTTCCCAGCCGGCCCTACAAATAGAAACGAGCTATCGCAATTCCAACTTGCCGACGGCCCCGCGCCCGCCGGCGCCGAAGGCGAGCCTTTTGCCGGGCGCGAAGCTCAGCGTGTGGAATCCAACGACCGGCGCCGTCATCTCAATCGGCATCCACGTCTTGCCGTCGTCTTCCGAAATATCCGCGCCCTGGGGACCGACAGCGACAAACGTCGAAGCCGTGCCGGGCACATGTTTCACGACTGACCGGAAGCCCGACAGGCCCTTTTCTTTCACGAGCGTCCACGTCTTGCCGCCGTCGCTCGTGATCGCGAGGTTGTCGACGGCTTCCTTCTCTCTCCGGTAGTCGCCGCCCACCGTGACGCCGTGGAGCCGGTCACGGAATGCGACCGAGAAAATCCCGCCCGACGCTGACGCCGCGATCGGCGTGTCGACCACCGACCACGTCTTGCCGCGATCGCTCGTATGAATGATCCGGCACTTCGGGCCGGCGCCGGTGCCGATCCACGCGTGCGTCTTGCCAAGCACAGCGATGTTCGTGCCGCTGCCCGCGAAGGCTCCTTCGTTCGCAAGCGCAGCGGGCAATGAGTTTTCGGGAATCTTGTTCCAGAACAACCCGCCGTCGCTGGTGATCAGGATCTGCAGCTTGCCGTCGATCGAATCGCCAAACACGATGCCGTTATTGGCATCCCAGAAGGACATCGCGTCGTAAAAACCCTTGGGATCGGCGTTGGAGAACTGGATGTTCCACGAATCGCCGCCGTCAACCGACTTGTAAATGCGCGACTTGTTGCCTTCGCCGATACTGAGGATGTAGACCGTTCGCGAATCGATGGCATCCACATCGCGAAAATCCATCTGCGCCGCGTCGGGCGGAAGCGCGAGCTTCGTCCACGTGGCACCGCCGTCCTTCGTGCGAAGCACCGTGCCGGCGGAGCCACTCGCGAACGCCACCTTGTCGCTCGCCGCGCTGACACCGCGCAACGTCGATGTCACGCCGCTTGTCTGTGGGGTCCACACTGCCGCCGCCGACAGAACAATCACCATGGAGAGCCATGGGGAACCATGGAAGGCAGTTTTTCGAAGAGCTTTCAGAAAAACGGACTTATTTAACACGCTGGCCCGCTTTCATGACGAGCTTGATCCGGCGCAGCGCCTTGATATCGACCGTCGGGTCGCCTTCGACGGCGATGAGATTTGCGAGCAGGCTGGACGCCACGCGGCCGAGCGTCGTCTCGAGGTGCAGCACTTTCGCATTGACCGATGTCGCAGCGCGCACAGCGTCGATCGGCTTCATGCCGTAGGCCACCATCAGCTCGAGCTCGCGCACATTGTCGCCGTGCGAGAAGACGCCGACGTCCGATCCGCTCGCGATGACCACGCCGGCGTCGAGCGCCATCTTGAACGACTCGCGCTTGCGGCGAATGTTCGCGGGCTCCGGATCGACACCCTTCTTCCATCCGCCGTACTGCGACGTCGCATCGCCGGCCGCCAGGGTCGGGCAGAGCGCGACGTTCCTCTCCGTCATGAGTTTGAAGACATCGGCTGTGCCGCCATCGCCATGCTCGATGGTCTCGGCACCAGCAAGAATCGCGCGGCGCATGCCTTCCGGAGTGCTCGCGTGCACCGAGACCGGCCGGCCGATGCTCTTTGCCGTCGACACGATCAGATTCATTTCCTCCTGCGAGAAGGTCGGCACCGTCTCGCCGCGCGGGCCCGCGCGGTAGTCGCCATACACCTTGATCCAATCGGCTCCCCTGCCGGCCTGCTCGCGGACAACGCGAATCAACTCGTGGCCGTCGGCCTCTTCCGCGCCCTGCGGCACTCGCCACTCGGACGCGTATCCCTTGGGCCCGTACGTTCCGGTCGCGACAATGGCCGGCCCTGCGACGAGAAGGCGCGGTCCGACGATGATGTTCTGCTGCGTCGCCTGGCGCAGCCCGACGTCCGCATAGCCGGCGCCTTCGGTGCCGAGATCGCGAAGCGTCGTGAAGCCGGCTTCGAGGGTCGCCTTGAGCGACACCGTCGCGCGCGCGATTCGCAGCGCCTGCGACTCCTGGGCGACCTGATCGTTCCACGACGTCTCGTTATATGGATGCAGCAGCACATGAGAATGTGCATCAATCATCCCCGGCATCACCGTCGTGCCGGGCAGATCGATCACCGTCGTGTTCGGCGCCGCGAGGTTCGCAGCCGGTCCGACCGATTCGATGCGCGCCCCGCGCACGACGACGGCCCAGCCTTCGTGCATGACGTCGCCGTCGAAAACACGCGCCGGTTTCAAGAGAAAACCGGGTTCGGGACCCGGCATCTGAGCTTGGCCGGTCGAAGGAGCCTGCCCTGAGCCTGTCGAAGGGCGGCCCTGGGCGGCGGGCGCCGGCGGAACCGCAATCGCGGCGGTCATTACGAGGATGCCTGTTAGTCGACGCGTCACGGTATGGCAGTCTCCAGGAAAGGAAGGCCGCAATTTTAGGTCAGAACCGTTACTTTGCGCCGAACTTGAAGACCGTCTCGGAGCGATACGTCTCGCCCGGCTTGAGGGTCGTCGTCGGGAACGCCGGCTGATTTGGCGAATCGGGGTAGTGCTGGGTCTCGAGACAGAAGCCGCCGCGGTGCACGTAGACCTTGCCGCCTTTGCCTTTGATCGTGCCGTCGAGAAAATTGCCGGAGTAGAACTGAATGCCCGGCTCGGTCGTGGTGATTTCGAGCGTGCGGCCGGTCAACGGCTCGGCTACGCGAGCGGCCGTTTCGAGCCCGGCGCCGCTGCGGTTGAGCACCCAGTTGTGGTCGTAGCCTTTTGCGCGCGTCAGCTGTTCATTCTGCTGACCGATCCGCGCCCCGATGACGGCCTCATTCCGAAAATCGAAGGGCGTGCCTTCGACTTTTGCCAGCTCGCCGGTCGGAATCAGCGTGTCGTCGACAGGCGTGTAGCGGTCGGCGTTGATCATCAACTGATGGCCGAGGATGTCATTTGATTTCGTTCCGGCGAGGTTGAAGTAGGTGTGTTGCGTCAGGTTGATGACGGTCGCCTTCGTCGTCGTGGCTTCGTAGCTGACCCTGAACTCGTTCGCTTCGGTCAGGGTGTATGTGACCTTGGCGTTCACTTCACCCGGGTAGCCCTGGTCGCCATCGGGGCTGGTCATCGTCAGCACGGCGCCGACGCCGGCACCGGTCTGGAACGGCTCGGCCTTCCAGACATACTGATCGAATCCTTTTGTGCCGCCGTGCAGCGAGTTCGCGCCGTTGTTGGCCGGCAGCGTGTAGGTGTTGCCGTCGAGCGAGAACGTCGCCTTCGCGATGCGGTTGCAATAACGGCCGACGAGGCAGCCGAAGTAGGTCGAATTGGCCGCGTAGGCTTCGGCGGTGTCGTAGCCGAGCGCGATGTCGTCGCGCGCGCCGTTGCGATCCGCCGTTTTGATCGAGAGCACGATTCCGCCGTATGTCATGAAGCGGATTTCGGTTTTCCGGGAATTGCGAATGGTAATGAGCTCGACGCCCTGGCCATCCGGCGCTCGGCCGAACGGGATCGACGTCAGCCGCGGGCTGGTCTCCATGCTCTCCTTCGTGTCCGGCGACGTGCTCCCGCATCCCGCGCCAACGAGCGGCAGGGCGGCGAGCATCGCAAAAAGACAGACGCATCGGGTCGCGCGCATGCGGCGAATGGTATTACTATATCCGCGCTGTGTCGACCTCTTTGCACCGGCGGATCGTGCACGGCCTCGGGCGAAAAATCCTCACCGGACAACTGCGGCCCGGGCAATCTGTCCCTCTGCCTTCCGGCCTCAACGTCAGCCGCACGGCGCTGCGCGAAGCGCTCAAGGTGCTCACCGCCAAGGGTCTGGTCGAGGCGCGGCCGCGCGTCGGCACGCGCGTGCGCCCACGATCCGATTGGCAGCTGTTCGACAAGGACGTGATCGCGTGGCAGCGCGGCGGCCGGCTCGGCGCCGCGTTCCTCAACGAGCTGACCGAAGTCCGCGAGATTCTCGAACCGGCGACCGCCGCACTCGCCGCCGCGCGCGCGACGAAGGATGACGTCGCCGAGATCGAGCGCGCGTACGCCGACATGGTCGCGTCGACAACCAGTGGTCGCGTGCGCGGCGTCAACCTCGCGGCCTTCGTGGACGCCGACACGCGTTTTCACTCCGGGATCCTGCGCGCGTCCGGCAACGAGCTGCTCACTCAGCTCGGGCAGACGGTCTTCGCGGCGCTCGTGCTGAGCTTTCGGGCGACGACCGTCAGGCCCGGCGCCGCGCGCGCCTCCCTGCCCCGCCATCGCGCGATTCTGAACGCGATCAAACGGGGCCGCCCGGCCGAGGCGCGCCGTGCGATGCTCAGCCTGATGGCGCACACGGCGCGCGAGGTCCACAAGATCGAGGCTCGCACATGAAACTCGCAGGGAAAATCGCGATCGTCACCGGCGGCTCGCGCGGCATCGGCCAGGCCATCGTCGAGAAAATGACCAGCGAGGGCGCCACCGTCACGTCGTTTGACATCGACGGTTCGACTCCGCACGTGGACGTCACCAAAGAATCCGACGTCCGCGCCGCCGTGGCCGGCGTCATCAAGCAGTACGGCAAGATCGACATCCTGATCAACAACGCCGGCGTCAATGCGTACTTCGACGCGACGTTGATGACAGAGAAGCAATGGGATGAGGTGTTCGCGGTCGATTTGAAAGGCGCGTGGCTGTGCGCGAAGCACGTGCTGCCGGCGATGAAGGCCGCCAAGCGCGGCAGCATCGTCAATATCGCGTCCATTCACGCCACGCTCACAATCGGCGGCATGTTCCCGTACGCCGCGGCGAAGTCAGGGCTGGTCGGGCTCACACGGAGCCTCGCGCTTGATTACGCGGCGATGAACATCCGCGTGAACGCGGTGTGCCCGGGCTGGACTCGCACGGCACTCGTGCAGGAATGGTTCGACCGTCAGCCCGATCCGAAATCGGCAGAGGAAAGCATTCTCAACGCGCACCCGATGAAACGGATTGCGACGCCGATGGAAGTGGCGAATCTCGTCGCGTTCGTCGCGTCGGACGACGCGTCGGCCATCACCGGTGCATCACTTTCAGTGGACTGCGGCCTCGGGGTGCAGTTCGCGACATGATTGATATAGACCTGAAGGCATGATTTTTATGACCAGCGCAGACATTCTCAGGAAACAGAATCTTCCGGCGCGCGATGCGCATGACCTACCGACCTCGGCGAAGCGATTCGCCGACGGCGGTCAGTATCGAATCGAGATTCCATCGTGCGAAGGGCCGAAGGCGATGGAGGCCGTCATGGCCGCGGCACAGGAACACGCCGTGGGCATCCATCGCGTGAGTCAGGGCAGCGGGATCATGCTGCAGACGGACGCCGAGATCCGGCGAATGCTCGAGCTCGGTCGCGAGCACAACTGCGAGGTCTGCCTGTTTGTCGGCCCGCGCGCGAACTGGGATATCGGCGTGCAAGCCGCGTCGAGCGGCGGCAAAGTGCTCGGCTCGTCCCTGCGGGGCGCTGACCAGCTCGGCTACGGAATAGACGATGTGCTGCATGGCGCGTCGCTGGGGTTACGGAGCATTCTCGTCGCCGACCTGGGACAGCTGCAGGTGCTCGGGACAATGAAACAACAGGGCGACCTGCCGGCCGACTTCGTGCTCAAAGTGTCCGTCACGCTCGCTGCCGCGAATCCGGCGACGGCCAGAATCCTCGAAGACCTCGGCGCAACGTCGATCAACTTGCCGGTCGACCTCTCGCTCGCGCAGATCGCGGCGATCCGCCAATCGATCGATGCGGCGATTGATTTCTATGTCGAGGCGCCGGACGATCTCGGCGGTTCAGTTCGACACTACGAGATTCCCGAGCTTGTCCGCGTCGCGGCGCCGATCTATCTCAAGTTCGGGCTACGCAACTCGCCCGGCCTCTACCCGGCCGGTCAGCACCTTGAGGGATTGATCATTTCACTCTCGAGGGAACGCGTGCGGCGCGCGGCGATCGGATTGGGCATTCTGCAGCGGGTCATGCCAGGGGCGATTGCGTCCCCGACGGGCGCAAAACGATGAGCACGTTCACAGCGATCAATCCCCGCACAGGCGAAGCAGCGGGCCCTGATTTCAACGAGGCGACGGCCGCGGAGATATCCGAAGTCTCGGGTCGTTCGGTCGCGGCCTTCCGCAAATGGCGCAAACTGCCCGCGCGCGATCGCGCGAAGGCGCTCCGCGCCGGGGCCGATGCACTCGCGGCCGCAACGTCCGACATTCTGGCCGTCACGGACATCGAAGCGGCGCTCGGCGAGCCGCGCATCGTCGGCGAGCTTGGCCGCACTGTCGCGCAGTTGCACATGTTCGCGGACCTGCTGATCGACGGCAGTTACGTCGAGGCGATCATCAACAGCGCGGATCCGGCGTCAACGCCGCCGAAGCCGGAGCTGCGGCGCGTGCTGCGGCCGCTCGGCCCGGTCGCGGTCTTCACGCCCAGTAACTTCCCTCTCGCCTATGGCGTGGCCGGCGGCGATACGGCCTCGGCGCTCGCCGCGGGCTGCTCCGTCGTTGTGAAGGGCCACGCGTCGCAGCCGGCGACCTCGGCGCTGTGCGCGAAGGTGCTTCGAGGCGCGCTCGCGATGACGCCGGCCGGCGCCGACGTATTGCAGTTGATCCAGGGCCGGACGCCCGAGACCGCGCGCGCCGTCGTCAACGCGCGAGAAATTCAAGCGGTCGGATTTACCGGATCGGTCGCCGCAGGACGCGCGCTCTTCAACGTCGCATCGGCGCGGCCCGAGCCGATTCCTTTCTACGGCGAGCTCGGCAGCCTCAATCCGATTTTCATCGGACCCGCCGCGGTTGCGGCGCGCGCCGAAGCCATCGCCGCGGGTCTCGCGACATCAATCTCGTCGGGCGCCGGCCAGTTCTGCACGAAGCCCGGCCTCGTATTTGTGCCCGTGGGAGCCGCGGGTGATTCGTTTGTCAAGATCCTCGCCGCCAAACTCAATCTCTTACCCGCCGGCGTGCTGCTCAACGAGAACATTTCGAATCTCCTGCACCAGAGGACGGAGGCGACGAGCAAGTCAATCGGCGTCACCGAAGCCACCCGCACCTCGAAGCCGGCGCAGCCGGGTGTTGGCTTCCACGTCGCACCGCGATTGTTTGTCACCGACGCGTCAACGTTTGATGCCACGCCGGCGCTGCGCGAAGAGCATTTCGGACCGGCGGCGATCGTGATCATGTCGGCTCCGGCCGACATGCCGAGGCTCGCCGGCACACTCGGCGGGCATCTCACCGGGTCGATCCATGCCGACGCTGCCGATGCGAAGTGGGCCGAGCAACTTGCCGAGGCTGTCACCGATCACGTCGGCCGTTTGATCTGGAATGGCTACCCGACCGGCGTGACCGTCGCGCCGGCGATGACGCATGGCGGCCCCTATCCATCGAGCACCTCCCCGCTGCATTCCGCCGTCGGCATCACTGCGATCCGCCGATTCCTGCGGCCCGTTTCGTACCAGAACACTCCTGATGGTTTTCTGCCGCCTGAACTTCGCGTATCTAATCCCCTGAACATCGAGCGCCTGGTCAACGGGAAGCGCTCACATGAACCCTCATGAAAATCATTGAACAACGAATCACCGTCGTCGGCACGCCGTGGCGCGAGCTGGTGTTTCTCGAACTCATCGCAGATAACGGACTTGTCGGCGTATCGGAAGTTCGAATGGTCAGCCGCACGGAGCCGCTGATCGCGTGCCTCGAAGAATCGGCGCCGCGGCATGTGATCGGCTCAGATCCATTCGACGTCGAACGACTCGCCTGGAATCTTCAGCGCGCTGAGTACGACCGGCCCGGCGAAATCTCGCAGAGCGCGCTCGCCAGCTTCGAAGTCGCGTGCTGGGACCTGATGGGCCAGTCGCTTGGTGTGCCGGTCTGGAAACTGATCGGCGGCAAATTCCACGAGCGCGTGCCGACGTATGCAAACGGCTGGTACCAGACGGGACGCGAGCCGAAGAAGATCGCCGCGGCAGCGAAAGATGTGGTCAAGAAGGGATACCGGGCGTTGAAGCTTGACCCGTTCGGCCACGCAGCCGCCGAACTGTCAGCCGAAGAACGCCGCCACGCCATCTCGATCGTCGCGGCCGTGCGCGAAGCGGTGGGCGCCGATGTGCAGATCATGGTCGAGATGCATGGGCGGTTCACGCCGTCGACGGCCGCCGGCATCGCGAAGCTCCTCGAACCGTTCGATCCGGAGTGGCTCGAAGAGCCGACGCCGCCGGAGAACGCGCTCGCCTATCGCGCCGTGCGCAACGCCACGTACCTGCCGATCGCCACGGGCGAGCGCGCGCATTCGATGGAAGACATTCGCGGCTTCATCGAAGGCGGAATGGTCGACATTGTCCAAGTGGACCTCACGCACTTCGGCGGGTTTCTCGCCATGAAGCGGCTGGCCGGATGGGCCGATGCCTATTCGCTGCCCATGGCACCGCATAACGTCTGCGGCCCGGTTGGGACAATGGCGAATCTGCACTTCGCTGTGGCGACACCGAATTACAAGGTGCTCGAACACTTCAATGACTTCGCGGACTCGTGGGTGCACAACCTGGTGGATTTTTCGCCCAGGATCGATCCGGCGGACGGCTGTTTCGTCGCGCCCACGCGCCCCGGCCTCGGCCTCAAGCTCAATCACGACGAGTGCGCGAAGCATCCGCGCACCGGCGGCCGGATCCGCCTGTTCGATAAGGGATGGGAACAGCGGCAGGGCTAATGGTCAATGGTCAATGGCCAGTGGTCGCTGCAGGGCTCTCATTTCGAGGGCTAGCCAAATCCTTCGGTGCCGTCAAGGCGCTCGATGGCGTGAGCTTTGATGTCGCCGAAGGCGAGATCCACGCGCTGGTCGGCGAGAACGGCGCGGGCAAATCGACGCTGCTGAAGATCCTTGCGGGGATCGTTGTACCCGATCGCGGCGAGCTCGAGTGGCGCGGCCAGCGGCTCGCCTTCACAAGCCCGCGTCAAGCGCTCGAGCGCGGCATCGGCATGGTCTACCAGGAGATGCTCGCGTTCCCCAATCTCAGCGTCGCCGGCAATATCTTCGCCGGGCGAGAAATCACGAAGAGCCCATTTCCCGGTGTCCGAGTTTTAGACGAGCCCGCGATGTTCGCGCGAACACAAACGCTCCTCGAAGAGCTCCACATTCCCGTCGCGCCCCACACGCCGATGGAACAGCTGCCGGCCGCCTTGTCGCAACTCGTGCAGGTCGCGCGGGCGCTCGCCTTCGACTGCAAAGTGCTCGTGCTGGATGAGCCGACAACATCGCTGACGGACGTCGAGGTGGAGCACCTCTTCCGGGAAGTGCGCGCGCTCAAGGCGCGCGGCCTGACCGTGTTGTTCGTCTCGCATCGCATTCCGGAAGTGTTCCGTCTCTGCGACCGAATTACCGTTCTGCGCGACGGCAGACACGCCGGGACATTCGACACGGCGTCGACGACGCCCGACACGATCGTGCGCGCGATGGTCGGCCGCGAGCCACCGCCAAGGATTTCAAAGGATCTAAAACATCCAACCTCTACGACTGAGGCACGTGCTCCGCGCCTCCGCGTGAAATCTTTGAGCCGCGAGCCCGGATTTCGGGATATCTCGCTCGAGGTGCACGCCGGCGAAGTCGTCGCGCTCTTCGGCCTCGTCGGTTCCGGCCGCTCCGATGTGCTCGAGACGCTCTTCGGCATTCACGGCGCCGACAGCGGCACCGTCGAGATCGACGGCGCTGTTGTCCAGTTGAACACCGCGCGCGCGGCCGTGCGGGCCGGGCTATCGCTCGTGCCTGAAGACCGTCAGCGACAGGGCTTGTTCTTCAATCTCTCGCAGCGCGACAACATCGCGATGCCGCTGGCCGAGGCCGGCACGTCGGTGATGATCGACACGGCCGCCGAGAGCGGCGCGGCCGACTGGCAGCGCCGCGATCTCGGCATCAAGACCGCGTCGCTCGACCTCACGCCCGATTCGCTGAGCGGCGGCAACCAGCAGAAGATCGTCGCGGCCAAGTGGCTGGCGACGTCGCCGAAGGTGCTGCTGCTCGACGAACCGACGAAAGGCGTGGACGTCGGCGCGAAGTTCGAGATCCACGGCATCATCCGCCGGCAGGTCGATGCCGGCATGGCGTGCCTGATGGTCTCGAGCGATCTCCCCGAGGTGCTCGCGTTGGCGGACCGGATCCTGGTCATGCGTGAAGGACGGCTCATGGGCGAGCTGGCAGGTCTGACGGCCACCGACGATCAGGTCATGCGCATGGCGACACAACACTCAGCGCGTTCGCGCGAGGTCACGGCATGAAACCGATCTGGCGCGCGCGCGAGTTCAGCACGATCCTGATCCTCGCGGTCGAGATCCTTTTTTTCACCTGGTATCTCTGGCCGGCCGGCGGCGGCGCGCACCCGTTCCTGAATCTCGACAACTCCCTGCTGGTGCTGAAGTACTCCTCGATCTACGGCATCGCCGCCGTGGGCGCTGCCATCATCATCATTGCCGGGTTGATCGATCTGGCGCCCGGCGCGATCATCGGTCTCACCTCGGTCGTCACCGGATACTTTTTCGTGAACGCCGGCTGGCCGCTCTCCGCGGCCATCGCCGCCGGCCTGCTCGTCGGCGTTGTGGCCGGCTCGATCTCGGCGTGGCTGGTTGTGAAGATCGGGCTGCCGCCGTTCATCGCGACGCTCGGCATCATGGGCATCTGGCGTGGCATCGGATTCATCGTCACCGAAGCGCGTTTCTACGATTTGTCCGCGAAGCTTCCGGCGGACTGGCACGTGGCGGGCATCTCGGTTGATTGGGCCGGGCCGGTGATCATGATCGCGCTCGCGGTGGGATTCCACTTCGTCATGCGCCGCCTTCAGTGGGGCCGCGCGGTCTTCGCGGTCGGCGGCAACGAAACGGCGGCGCTCTTCTCCGGCATTCGCGTCGGCCGCGTGAAGACGCTCGCGTACATCATCGCGGGCCTGCTCGCTTCGGTCTCCGGCGTCGTGCTCGCGGTTGTACAGGGCCAGGGCAAGGCCGACCTTGCGACGGGTTACGAGCTCGATATCATCGCGTCAGCCGTCGTCGGCGGCGCCAGTTTGTCCGGCGGCCGCGGCTCGGTTCTCGGCGCCGTGCTTGGCGCGCTGATCTTCGGCGTGCTGCGCAATGCGCTACCGCAGATTCCCGGCGCGACGTTCTATGATCGGATGATCGTGGGGCTGGCCGTCATTGTCATCGTCGTAATGGATCAGGTCCTGGTCAAGAGGAGCCGTGCATGAAGCGATTGCTGGTATTGGTGGCTGCGGTGGCGTTGTCTTACTCGGCGGCGGCGTGCGGCGGCGGAACGAACACTCCGCCCGCGGAGAAGAAACTCCGGTTCGCGCTGATTCCGAAGTCTCTCGACATCCCGGTCTTCAATTACGCGAACGCCGGCGCGCAGCGCACGGGCCAGGAGCTCGGCATTGAAGTGATCTATCGCGGGCCCGACCGCGCCGACGATCTCAAGCAGAAGGAAGTGCTGGAGTCGTTCATCGCGCAGAAGGTCGATGGCATCGCGATCTCGGTGCTCAATGCGGAGCTGCTCAAGAGCACGATCGACAAAGCGGTCGACGCCGGCATTCCGGTTGTGACGTGGGACTCGGACGCGCCGACATCGAAGCGCATGGCGTTTTACGGCGTCGACGATTTCAAAGCCGGCCAGATCATGGGCGACGAAGCGGGCAAGCTGCTGAACGGCAAAGGCACAGTCGCCTTCCTCACGAGCCTCGGCGCGAACAATCTGCAGATGCGCCTCGAAGGCGTCAAGGATTCGCTCAAGAAGTATCCGGGCATCACAGTGGTGGACACGTTCGATATCAAGGAAGACAGCGTCCGCTGCACCGAGCTCATCGCGACGGGCACCAACCGGTATCCCGATCTCGGCGCGTGGATCTCGGTCGGCGGCTGGCCGGTGTTCACGCAGGCCGCTTTGGCGCCTGTGAACCCGGCCAAAACCAAGTTCATCACATTCGACACGGTGGAAGCCGCGCCGGCGCTCATTCGGGCGGGCAAGGTGCAGGTCGCGCTCGGCCAGAAATACTTCGGCTGGGGCTCCGAGTCGGTCAAGCTGCTCAACGACATCATCAAGGGGAAGATGCCGTCGGTGAAGATCATCGACTCCGGCGTCGACATCGTCACGTCGGCGAATCTCGACGACTACCTCGCCCTCTTCAAGAAGATGGAAAGCGGCGGCTGAGTCCAGGTCTCGTTCGGTACATCGGCCACCCCGGCTGCGAGTAATCGCGCACGAAGGGATGAGCGCCAGCAGCGTCGGGCGCTCACTCGATATGGATCGTCACGGGGACCCTGCGGTCAGCGTATGTCTTGGTCTTGCCGTCTCGGCCTTCGCATCTGAGGCCCGAAAACACGACGTCGGCCACCCACGTGCCGGATCCGAGCGGTGTGCCCGTGATGCGGCGATCGTCTTCCAGCTTCAATCCGGGCGGCAGCTTGCCGGAGACCACGCGCGCGCTCTCGGACGCCCAT
>JBKJHW010000050.1:0-9164 GCA_046598935.1 Vicinamibacterales bacterium
GTCGGCCCGCTTGTTCCAGCGGCAAATACGGGCGCCCCTCCTCTTCATCAGCGCTGATAAGCGGCAGTTGGACGCGGCGAGGCGCGAAGGTCTGGCCGTTTATTCAATCGCCTAGGCGTAGACTTCGAGCCGGCCGCGGCCGCCATAAAATGGCGTGATTGCCGAGCGGCTGCGAAATCAATCAGGACGAGTGGCTCTCCGGCTGGGATCACACGCCCGGCATTGTCTCGGTGTGGGTCGAGCGCGACGGCGAAGCTGTCGTGTGGCGACGCTCGCCGGACACCGGACAACTCACGAGGGAAATCGAACCGTTCCGGCCTTGGATGCTCGTGGACAGCATCGACCGGCTCGACGAGCCGGGCGCCGACGTCACCTGGCGAGAGCTGGACGGGCCGGGCGCGCTCCGTTTCCACGTCAGCGCCACATCTGCCAGAACGCTGAGGGCCGCCGTCTCGCGAAGCGGGGCCCGGCACTTCTCGCTGCCGGCCGAAGAGCAGTACCTCGTCGCGACCGGACGCGCATACTTCCACGGCCTCGCATTCGATCAACTCCATCGCCTGCAATTCGATCTCGAAACGACCGGCCTCGACCCGGGGCAGGACCGGATCTTTCTGGTTGCCGTGCGCGACACCGCGGGCTCGGTCACGATTCTCGAGGCCGCGTCGGCGGATGACAAGGGCGAAGCCGATCTGATCAGCCGACTCGTCGCGAGTATCAGGTCAGCTGATCCCGACGTGATCGAGAACCACAACCTGCACGGATTCGACCTGCCGTTTCTCGAGCGGCGCGCGCGGAAACTCGGTGTGCCGCTGGCGCTCGGCCGCATCGGCCCGCCCGGTCTTCGCCATCGCGCCGCCCGGCGCGGCGCGGTGAGCGAAGACGATGTGAAGCGAAGGGTACGGTTCATTGCTCCGGGCCGCGAACTGATCGACACGCTCGATGCGGTCCTCCGCTACGACTTCTCGGCGCGCGATCTTCCAGGCCACGGGCTCAAAGCCGTGGCCAGGCATTTCGGACTCCACCTTCGCCAAGGCTCCGGCGGACAAGCCGCCGGGCCCGAACGCGAGCTCATCCGCGGCGATCAGATCTACGACGTCTACCGCCGCGATCCCGAGCGCGTTCGGCGCTATGCGGC
Source organism: Vicinamibacterales bacterium (assembly GCA_046598935.1). Lineage (GTDB taxonomy): Bacteria > Acidobacteriota > Vicinamibacteria > Vicinamibacterales > SCN-69-37 > SCUN01. Next base: position 1,136 of record JBKJHW010000050.1, read on the forward strand.
CGCCGACGTTGAAGAAGCGGCCGGAGTCGCGCGCCTGCTCGGCGGCGCGGCATTCGCCCTGGCGCAAATCGCGCCGCGCCGCTACGAACGGCTCGCCGATGCCGGCGCGGCCACGGGCGTCATCGACCCGCTGCTCGTACGCGCGTACTTGCGCGCCGGCCAGGCGTTGCCGGCACACGAAGACGGCGACGGCACCGTGCACACCGGCGCCGCGCTGCATCTGTTCGCGACGGGCGCCGCACATCGCGTGGTGAAGGCCGACGTCGCGAGCCTGTATCCGTCGCTGATGCGGTCGTTCCGCATCGGTCCGAAGCGGGACCGGCTCGGCGCGCTATTGACGATTGTCGATGGGCTTGTCGAACGCCGTCTCGCGGCCAAAGCGAGCGCCAAACTCGCGCCGCCGGGTTCGGCGGAACGTTACACGCACGAAGCCATGTCGGCCGCCATGAAGCTCGTCGTCAATTCCGCGTATGGATACCTCGCCGCCGGCGGCGGCCTGACCCGATTCGCGGACGTGCACGCTGCCAACGACGTCACGCGCCGCGGCCGCGAGACGCTCGACTTGATGTGCCGCGAGCTGGCGAGCCGCGACGTTCAGCTGATCGAAGCAGACACCGATGGCGTGTATTTTTCGGCACCCGAATCCTGGACCGAAACCGACGAGCGCCGCATCGTCAGTGAAGTCGCGGCGCTCCTGCCGCCGCTCGTACAGCTCGAGTTCGAGGGCCGCTATGCCGCGATGCTGTCGCACGAGCCGAAGAATTATGCGCTCCTGCCGTATGCCGGCCATGGCGCGCTCGTGCTCAAAGGCGTGGCATTTCGTTCGAGCCGCGCCGAGCCGTTCGGCGAGGCGTTCCTGCGCAAATCGATCGAGCGGCTGCTTCTCGGCGACGTCAGCGGCGTGCGTCACGCTTTTCTCGAGAGCGTCTTCGCGTTGCGCCGTCGCGAGGTGCCGACGCTCGATGTGTCGTCACGTGTTCGCCTCACGAAGACGCGTGAGAAGTACGCCGAAACGCGCGATTCTCGGCGTGAACTGACCTACGAAGCGTTGCTGGCAGCCGGGCGGACGTCGTGGCGCCTCGGTGAACGCGTGCGGGTGTATCGAACCGCGGCGGGCGGCGGGGGCGTTGTGCCCGATCCCGACGATGAATCGGTGACGCCTGCGGCGGACGCGGACCTCCGTGACTACGACGTCGAGCATTACGTGCGGGTGCTCCGCGACAACTTCGCGTCCCGGTTGGAACGGGCGTTCGCTCCAGAGGACTACGAGACGATCTTCGCCGACCCGCGCCAACCGTCGCTCTTCGCCAGGCCAACGGCCGAGATGCGTACCGTGCTGAATCGGATCGGGAGATGACACACTGGATCGCAAAGTGATTCGCATCGCACGTGACCGCCGCGTATTCGGCGTGCTGTTGATTACGGCGGTTGTTCTCGGACTCGCGTCGCGCCGTTTCAGATACGCGCTCCCGGCATTCATCGCTGAATACGCCGGCGACACGCTGTGGGCGACAACGGTGTTTCTCGCATTGGCGCTGATCTTCCCGCGGCAGCGAACCAGCGTCCTTGCCGCCGGCGCGATCGTCGTCGCAGTGCTGGTTGAATGCAGCCAGTTGCTCCATGCGCCGTGGCTCGATGCAATGCGTCACACGCGTCTTGGCGCGCTCGCGCTCGGGCAGGGATTCCTGTGGAGCGACTTGGCCTGCTACGTCGTGGGCGTCGTGATCGGCGTCGCGATCGATAATGCCGAGCGGCGCGTCAAGGTGTGACACCCGGAGAAGGATGAAGATGCGCCTCGCCAGAACCGCCTTCGCCGGCCTCTTCATCCTGACGGGCGTGCTCCATTTTGTTGCCCCTCAGCCGTACATGCGGATCATGCCGTCATGGGTGCCCGCGCACGGGTGGATGGTGGCAATCAGCGGGCTCGCGGAAATCGCGGGCGGCCTGGGTCTGCTCATACCGCGATGGCGCCGGGCCGCGGGAGTTGGCCTGATCGCATTGCTCATCGCGGTATTTCCCGCGAACATCCAGATGCTGATGCTCGGGCGCGCGGACAGCGTCGCGACGTGGCACGAGGCGCTGCTGTGGCTCCGTTTGCCGCTGCAGCTGCTGCTGATCTGGTGGGCGTGGATCCTCAGCCGGCCTGGGAGTTGAAGTAACCTCTGGCGATGAAATCCGTTTGCCGTATCGTGATCCTCCTCGTGGTCGTTGCCAGTGTTCCGGCTGGCGCGCAGACCAGCACTAACCTCTTCCAGCCATCGCTCGTCGAGCGGCCCGACGTGAAGAAAGCGATGCAGTCGGTGGACGATCGCGCCACTGCGATCGTCGACGAGTGGATCAAGCTCGTCGAGATTCCGGCGCCATCAACCAAGGAACAGCGGCGCGCGGCCTACATGGCCGCCGAGATGCAGAAGGCCGGCCTCACGGAGATCAAGGTCGACGATATTTCGAACGTGAGCGGTGTGCGCAAGGGCACCGGCGGGGGTCCGACCATTGTGTTCTGCGCGCACATGGACACGGTGTTTCCGGAAGGCACGGACCTCACGGTCAAGCGCGAAGGCGATGTGCTCCGCGCGCCCGGCATCGGCGACGACACGTCCAACCTGATGGCGACACTCGAGATGTTCCGAGCGCTCGGCCGCGGCGGCGTGACCACGAAGGGCGACCTGATTTTCCTGGCTTCGGTGCAGGAGGAAATCGGCCTCCTTGGCGTGAAACATTGGCTCGAAACGAGCGGCTACAAACCCGATATGTTTGTGGCCGTCGATCTATCGGCCGAGCAAGTCTGGTACGGCGCGCTACGGATCACGCAGTACAAGTTTTTCTACACGTCACCTGGCGCGCACACGATGGAGAGCCGCGGCGGCCCGAGTCCGGCGAAAGCCGTCTCGCTCGGCATCGCGGCGATGAACGAGATTCCGCTGCCGCCCATCGCGCAGGGCCTCGGCAGCTTCAAACTGCCCGTCATAAATGTCGGCATGCTGGGCGGCGGCACGGTGTTCAACGCGGTGCCGCGCGAAGCGTTCTTTACGGTCGATCTGCGCTCGCTCGATACGCAAACGCAGACGCGGCTCGAATCCGAAGTCGAAGCCGCCGCGAAACGCGCAGCTGAACTTGGCGGCGTCGGCTTTCGGTCCGACAAGCGCCCGATGGCTGATTTCACGAAGGCGCGGCCGCAGCAGGAACGGCTCAACCACGCGCTTGTCCAAACGGCGGTGGCCACGATCAACTTCTTCAGACAAGCGGGAACGCCGGCGATCGTTCCCGCCGATGTCGGCTCCACCGACGCGAACATGGCGATCGCGATGGGGATTCCCGCCGTGGCGGTCGGCGCCGTGCGCGAGCGCTTCGCGCACCGCCTCGAAGAAAACGCCGACGCCAGCAGCATCATCCCCGGCATCAAGTCGCTCATCGCGCTCGCCGCGTCACTCGGGGGGCGGTAGTCACACGGAATTGGGTCCGCCGGAGCTTCCGGCTACCGCGTGGCGTCATAGAACAATATGTTGCCGATCCTGCTAACAGTCAGCCTCGCGGCGTTCGCGCCAATTTTTGTCCCACAAACGGCGCGCGCAGTGCCGCAACTCGATCTCAAGCTTTATGCCGGCCGCTGGCACGAGGTCGCCAGGTTCCCCAATCGTTTCCAGAAGCAGTGCCTGAGCAACGTCGCGGCGGACTACTCCGTGCGCCCGGACGGGCAGATCACCGTGATCAACAGCTGCGAGGTCAAGGGCGGCGGCACAGAGCGCGCTGAAGGCCTCGCGCGGAAGGCGAACGTCGACGGCCCGGCCTCGATTCTGAAAGTTCGTTTCGCGCCGAAGTGGCTATCTTTCCTGCCGATGGTTTGGGGAGACTACTGGGTCGTCGCGCTTGCCGGCGATTATCGTTATGCGGTTGTGGGCTCGCCCGACCACGACTACTTGTGGATCCTCTCGCGCACGCCGTCGATGAGCGCCACGGACTACGCCGCGGCTGTCGACGGCGCCCGCGCCAATGGCTTCGACACATCGAGGCTCGTGAAGACGCCGGCGTCACGCTAGCGAACGATTGCTGCCTGCAGCGCACCAGAAAAAAGAAGGCGGCTGGAAACCCAGCCGCCCTCCAGTCTTCTGCCTTCTGCCTTCTGACTTCTGCCTTATTTCAGGTCATTCCAGTTGAGCATGGCATTGAACCACAGCATGTAATTGCCGTGCGGTTCGTTGCGCCAGAACGGACGGTTCGCGAAGAACACCGCGTGGCCTTTGCCGACCGGTGCGTCGATGAGAACGGCCTTACCGGTGAGGTTTTCGCCGCCGACCAGCTCGCCGGAGAGCAGAAGATCCTTCGCGTCATTCGGATACGAGAGCAACACGCGCGGACCGGTGACGCCGCCGGCCGGAGCCGCTGCGCCGCCGCCGCGTCCGCCACCGCCACGTCCACCGCCGCCGCCCGCAAATCCCGCCGGGCCGGCACCGCCGCCGCGCGGCGCCGTCGCGCCCATCGGCACCGGAGCCGGCGATCCATCGAGCGTCGTCAACTGCGGCGGCGCCGCCATCGGCGAAAGATTGCCGCCGCCAACGCCCACCGGAAGTCCGCCGCCGCGGCCGCCGCCGCCAAACCCGGCGCCACCGCCGCCAACCTGCAGCGCCGGGCCGTTCTTGATGAGCACCGCGAGCGCGTTCTGGTCGTAGCCGTAGAGAATCGGATTGGTCTTGTCGCCGAGAATCGTCTTCATGACCGAGCCGGGGACGTAGGTGCCCTCGCCCGATGCCACGGTCACGCCCGGAACGAAGTTCGCGTTGACGAACGTCTGCGTGGTCTGGCCTTCAGCGATCAGCACGCCGCCTTCGGCCACGAACTTCTGCAGCTCGAAATAACCATCCGGTCCGAGACCGCCGCGGCGATCGTCGGTCTGGTCAGGCGTGCCGACGTTCGGCGTGATCGCGGTCTTCTTGTACGGCTGCGGCGTTCCGCTCGTCGGCATCTCGCCGCCCTGAATCTGAACCGTCGCACCCGGATAGAGGATCACGTCGAAGCGCGCGCGCAGATTGCCCCTCCGCACTTCGTTGTCGCCGAAGTACGTGTACGGCACCTTCAGCTTGTCGAGGCCCATGCGCACCCAGCCTTCTTCCTGGGTGTTCTGCCAGCTGTGGATGTAGCCGACGCGCGGAAGATCGAGATCGTGCGTCGTGACGCCGGCAGGCAGCGCGTCAATCGCCCACGCCTGCAGGCCGTTGTCGCGAATCGCGGCTTCGACCGCGGCGCGGTCCTGGATCACAAACGCGCCGGCCGCGAACTTGTGGCCGCCGGCTTCGAACGCCTGCTCTGCCGCCGCCATCTTGACGTTCGGCAGCGAGAAGCGGAACGTCGCCAACGACGTGTCGGTCGTGTGATCGACGACGACGATCCGGCCCGTGCCTGTGATCGTGCCCGTCACCTTCGCATCGGCGCCGAGTGTCGTCATCGCTTGCGTGAGGATGGACTTGTCGTCCACACGGTTGACCTTGACGTTATGCAGCAGCGGAATGCTCCAGCCCGTGTCGTCGTACGGACGCGGGTTGTCGGCCGGGTACCACTGCAGGCCGAGATACATCTCGACGATGCCCTGGTACGGCTGGTCCATGCGGACAACGAAGTCGCCGGCGGCGACGTCGACGTTGCCGGCCTTGAACGCCGCGGACGCGACGCTGACGTCCGCGCCTTCGTTGCGGATGAGGTTGACGAGCTTCGCGACCGCGCCCTTGCCGCGCTGCGAGGCCGGGATGACGTACGCGTGCGGCGCCTGCGTCTTGCCGCGCTCGATCGAGTGCTTCATCTTCAGGTAGTAGTTCTCGAGGACCGTTTCCTTGTTCTTCGCGATGCTGTTGAGCGTGATGAGCAACGCCGACTGCTGCATGTTCACGTTCGAACGCGAGTTCCACTTCACGTCTCCGGGGTTCGGATTCGGGCGGTACCATTCGCGGCTCTGCGCGCCGGGCGTCATGACCGCGTCAGGATTAGCTCCGATGTTGCCGCCGCTCTGCGTTTCGTAGAACCGGCCGATCGCGTTGTGCGACACGCCGATCCAGAACATGTAGTTCGGCACCCAGCCGTCGTAGAAGTTGTAGGTCCAGACGCCGGGCACGCCCTTCTTCGTCAGCTCGAGCACTTCCGTCTGCGCCATCAGCCACCACTCGCTGACCTGGATCGGATCGACGATCGCGTTGTACGGGCCCGTGCCCGTTGACGCGTAGAGAAGATTCACCGACTCGTGCAGGTCGTGCAGCACTTGCGGATGAAGATCGAGGAACGACCTGAGAACGTTCTGCGTGAGCGCGAGGCCTTTGCCGATGCCGTCGCGGTTGTTGTCGTGCGCGACGTACTTGCCCCAGTACACCATCGACGGCGGCACCTGCGGCGGGTTGGCCCGCACCGCGCGCTGGTTGTCGACCTGGCGATCATGACCGTCGACTTCCGTCGTCGGCGTGAAGACGGTGATGATGTTGTTGCGGATCGTCTGAATGAACGGCGACTCTCCGACCGCGAGGCGGTAGCCAAGCTCCATCAACATCTCGACCGAGCCCGTTTCGCCGGAGTGAATGCTGCCCGTCGCCCAGTAGATCGGCTTGCCTGTCGCGATCAGGTTCTTCGCCTGCGCGTCGGTGAGCTTGCGCGGATCGGTGAGCTGCGCGGTGATCTGCTTGTACTTGTCGAGCGTGCGGATCGTGACCTCGTCGGCAACCGCGCACGAACGCGTGTCGCGGCCTTCTTCGGTCTTGCCGATGGACCAGCACGTCACGCGCGGCGACGCGGCGTCGAGCGCATCAAGATACCGATAAACATCGGCCGAGTACGTCAGGTTGCCCTTTTCGCCGGGAATGTAGCCGAGCACCTTGAGCGGCGTCGGCACTGTGGACGAGGCCGGCAGGTGATCGACGAGGTCGATCAGGATGCGCTTGTCCGGCGTGTTCTCGACGATGCGTTTGGTGTACTCGACGTCGTTGGCCTGAGCCGGCTTGGCTTGGCGAGCGGTCAGTACTGTCGCGCCTATGACGAGTGCGGCCGCGACGCCCGCGGCGAACACGCCTGTGAGCGAACGGCGATGAATGAACTTGGACATGTGGGATCCTCCCGGGAAAACCGGTCACATCTTATCCGGTTACTCGAACCCGTGAACCTGTGTGACGCCATCTGCCGCTCGACCATTTTGAAATACATGCCACGAGCGGACATAAGCGCTTCGTGTGTAGGCGATAATCCTTTTGAACTTTTTTTAAATCGTTGCCAGGAAGATCTGGCGACCGTCACCGTCTGAAATAGTATGCGAACGATGGACGGTGGCCCGGGGACGCTGGACCTCAAGACAGTCAGCGACAGCGTCCTTGCCTCTCGAGGCGGAGCGCACGGTTCCTGGCCGTGGACGCGACAATTGCTGGCTACTGCCGACGCGCAGTTTCAGTCACGCTGGCGCGGGGACGCTATTTCGGGCGCCGAGGCGCTCAACATCCGATTGCCGCCGCACGCCGGCGAGCCGTGCAAGGGTGACCTTCTCACGCTGGTCGGCAGCACCGGCGCGACCGTTCGGGAAGCGGCAGCGACGCTGGACAAGGTGGCGGGTGCCTATGCGCGCCACAACACGTCCTGCATGAGCCGGATCGAACTTGCAACTGCCGCGCCGCTCTCGCAAGTGGTTTTGTGTTCGCTGCCGCTCGATGCCGATGGCTATCGCGACGTCACGCATGCGACAGACGCTCTTTACTGCGTCGATGGGTTCCATCGCCTGGTTGCCTGGGCGTGGAAGGGACGGTTGGCGAGCGATGTTGAAGTGCGGGTCTGGCTCGCAAGTGCAAGTCAGAAGTGAGAAGGCAGAAGCGAAAAGAGTCGGGCTAACTTCTGCCTTTTCACTTCTCACTTACTTGATGACCACCGGCTCTTTCCACGCGTCCGGCCGCCGCTCCCCGCCCCACCCCCAGTAAACCGGCTCTTCCTTCTTCTCTTCGACCGGCCGCCGCGGCACGGCCACGTAGACCGGGACGTAAACCGGCGCGTACTCGACGCGGCGTTCGCGCGGCGC
>JBKJHW010000126.1:0-15865 GCA_046598935.1 Vicinamibacterales bacterium
ACTCCGATCCCTGGGCCTCCACGTACGCGCTTGGGATTAGCTTATAAATCGTTTGCTGCTTCGCGCTCTTCTTCTTTGCGACAACCGCATCAATGAATAGAGCCAACAACTTTCCGAGAACCTCGAAGCCAGCGGCCTCGATTTGCAATACGGGTTTGTGAGTGTAAATGCTCTCAATGGATCTGTCCTTTATGCTTTTCACTGTCGCCCGCGACGGGATCGACTTAAGAAGAGAATCCGACCTCTCGCCGATCATGATCGTTTCGATATCGCTTGAAAAGACAGTCGCTGCTTGACTGACCAGACTGTTGATGGCCCGCGCCCTGAGGTAGCCGATCTTCTGATTCTTCGATTTAATTTTTGTCAGACCGTCGAGTTCCCCGCCACCCTCGACAACCAGTTGCTCGAGAGGGACCGCCGCTTCTTCGAAAGTCAACAGCTTCAGCTTGTATCCGTCCTCCCAGTCCATAATCCGGTAACAAATATCGTCCGCCGCTTCTGAGAGGAAGGCGAGAGGATGCCGAGCCCAGGTTTGCTCGCCAATCTGGAGCAAGCCCGTCGCCCGCGCCACCGTTTCCAGGCTAGGGAAGTCATCGTGAAAGACTCCGTATTTCTCGAAATGACTAGAGGCCGATCCCTCTGTGGTTGGGTACTTCAGAAATGTCGCCAGCGTTGCGTTGGTTAGGCCCAATCCCCCTGGGTTGCTTGTCTCATATGGTTTTTGATTAACCAAGAGTCGGAAACCCAGGGCATTCCCTTCAAACTTGAGGAGTTCCTTGTGGCAACCCTCACTCAGTCCGCTGAGAAGGACCTCGTTGCTGGGATCATCGAAAAACTCCCTGATGGCATCTTCACCTTTGTGGCCGAATGGGGGATTCCCGATGTCGTGAGCAAGTGTTGCTGCCGCTACCACCGCGGCGATGTCGCGAGAGTGTTTTTCAAGGTCTAGTTCTGCGGCGACAATTCGTCCCAATGACCGAGCAACGCAAGAGGCTTCCAGACTATGAGTCAGACGCGTGTGCGTCATATCGGACTCTGGGATGGGATGGACCTGGGTCTTCCCGTGCAGCCTCCTGAAGGCGCCCGAGAAAACAATCCGATCAAAGTCGCGTTCGAAATCCGTCCGCGTCGCGTCGGCGGCCTTGCCTATCGGACAGCCAAGACGATCAATATTGAGAAGCTGGTCCCATTCCATAGTTCGCGAATCGTAACAGTACGACCGGCCGCGCCGAGACTGTGGACGCGTGTGACACCACGGACCGTCGAGTTGTTGGGACAGCTAATTAGGAGTTCGCGGCCTTTGCGAGCGACCTGACAGCCTGGACCATCGACATCAGGCCCATGCCTTTGCCCATCGAGATGTTCTGCCGGAAGATTTGCTCGACGATGTCGGGCGTGACCTGACTGATTTCGGCGGGGGAGAGCCCCGACAACGAGCGATCGAGGATTGCCGCAAGCGCCTTGGCGGAAATCCCGGAAGGATTCTCGACCGCGAAGTACAGCTTCAGCGTGCCGTCGGCCTGCTTGTTCGCCCACACGTAGGCTTCGGATTCGCAATGCGGAACAAGGTGTTCCTTCGTAAACGGCCGCGTCGCGACGTTCGGCGGCACTTCCGTGAACACGTCCGCGAAACTGAGCAGCAGTTCGGTCCGATCCGCCGGATCCGAAAAGGTCGCAAACGTCTCGAGCGTGTCGTTCAGTTTGTCGAGCATCGGCCACTGACCATTGACCACTGACCATTAACCATAGGGCTACTTCTCAATGGGGACGCCGACAGAATTTCCCCATTCTGTCCATGACCCGTCGTAGTTCTTGACGTTCTTGAAGCCGAGCAGGTACTTGAGCGCGAACCACGAGTGGCTGCTGCGCTCGCCAATGCGGCAGTAGGCGATGGTCGGCTTGTCCGACTTCAAGCCGTTGGTCTTCTGGTACAGCTCTGCGAGCTCCGGCGCCGTCTTGAATGTGCCGTCCTCAGGGTTGATCGCGCGGGCCCAGGGCACGCTCTTCGCGCGCGGAATATGGCCGCCGCGCAACGCGCCCTCGTTCGGGTAATCCGGCATGTGCATGCGCGTGCCCGCGTATTCCTCGGGGCTGCGCACATCGACGAGCTGGCCCTTGGCCGCAACGTGCTTCAGCACCTGCGGCTTGAACGCCCGAACCGGCGCGTCGTTTCGTTTCACTTTCGGATACTTCGCCGGCGCAAACGACGGCACCTCGCGGGTCATCGCGCGGCCTTCCTTCTCCCACTTCAAACGGCCGCCGTCCATGATCCGCGCGTTCTTGTGGCCGAAGAGCTGGAACACCCAGAACGCGTAGCACGCCCACCAGTTGTTCTTGTCGCCGTAAAACACGACAGTCGTCATCGGCGTGACGCCGATCCTCGACATCAGCGCCGTGAACGCCTTCGCCGAGATGTAGTCGCGCTGGATCGGATCGTTCAGATCCTCGGTCCAGTCCACCTGCACGGCGCCCGGAATGTGATTCGACGGGTAGAGCAGCATGTCTTCGTTCGATTCGATGATGCGTATGTTGGGGTCGTGGAGGTGCTTGGCGACCCAATCGGTGGAGACGAGCGCTTCCGGGTGCGAGTAGCCGCGTGCAGTGATGTCGGACATAAGGGGGACTATTATTTCAGCGATGACCTGGCTCCTGCTGTTGTTTTTCGCTGCGCGCGGGGCTGAAGCCCCGCACCTGCGAACGCCTCAAACGCCCGCTCCTCAGCAGGCCGTCGTTGAAACAAACAAGGGCACGTTCGTGATTGCGCTGCAGCCCGAGAAGGCGCCGAACCACGTCGCGTTCTTCATCAAGCAGGCCCGCGCCGGCGCCTACAACGGCACGCTGTTTCATCGCGTCATTCGCTACGGCATCATCCAGGGCGGCGATCCGCTGTCGAAAGATCCGTCGAAACTTTCGCAGTTCGGCACAGGCGGAATGAATCAGCTGAAGGCCGAGTTCACCGACGACAACTACGCCGCCGGTACAGTGGCGGCGGTGCTCCTGCCCGGGAAACCCGACAGCGCCGGGCCGCAGTTTTTCGTCTGTGTCACCGATCAGAAGGGGCTGGTCGGGCAGTACACCATCTTCGGCCAGGTCGTCGAAGGCATCGAGGTCGTTCAGGAAATATCAGCCGTGCCGGCGGACGCCAACGGCCTGCCAACGAGCCGCATCGCGATCGAGCACGTCACGATTCGCGCCGCGCCGCCTCCGCCCGTCGTGCCGTTCTCGACGGAAACCTCGGCGGAGCTTGCGGCGTATCGCGTCGTGCTGCAAACGACAAAGGGTGACATCACATTGAAGGTGCGTCCGGATCTCGCGCCCGAAACGGTTCGCGCGTTTCTGCGCATGTCGGAGGCCGGCGTCTACGACAACACGCTCTTTCACCGCGTCGTCAAAGACTTCGTCATTCAAACAGGATCGCCGGCGCATCGCAGCCGCGCGCTGACGGGGAAGCAGGCCGCGCTTGTGCGGAACCTGCCTCCGGAATTCACGGCGACGCCGAACCTGCCCGGGATCGTTTCAATGGCCCGCGGCGACGCGCTCGACAGCGCGACGTCATCGTTCTTCATCTGCAGCGGCCAATGCCGGTCGCTCGACAACCAGTACACGGTCTTCGCGGAAGTCGAAAGCGGCATGGACGTCGTGAAAGCGGTCGAAGCCGTTGCCGTGATCGGCGAAGCGCCGGTGGATCCGGTCGGCGTGATGAAGGTGATCGTTCGAAAAGCCGGTGAAGACTGGTTGAGACTGGTTGAGAGTTGACGGCTAGCGCCGGTACGCCTTCGACACGCCGGTTCGCCCGTTCGTCACGGTAAACGACCCGTCCAACGTCGCGACAATCTTGATCCACGCGCTTGTGGTCTCGTCGAGATTGGCGATGCGCGCGTCGGGCACGTTCTCGGCGTCCTTGTTGGACGTGCGATGCAACTGCCAGGCGTCGATCGAGGGGAGGGCAGCCACAGTCGCCAGTGTTTCTTTCTCGGCACCCTTCGTCCGGCCGTTGTTGAAGATGGCCACGCGCGGGTTGACGGCCTTGAAGAGCGACGGATCGGCCGCGTCCGCGGCGCCGTGGTGCGACACCAGGTACACGTCCGACGTGCCGATCAGATTCACTGGACACGTGAGCGCAAAGAGCGGCGGTCCGCTGAGATCGCCGAGGTTTAGGAATCGAAACTCGCCGAACTGGAGCCGCAAGCCCGTGGAGCGCGGGTTCTCTGTTTTTTCCGATGCCGCCGCGCCGGCTCCGCTGCACGCCGGGTTGGCCTCGCCGGCTCCAGCGAGCGGCGTCGACAGCACCGCGCCGCCCGACGCCACGATGATGGCGTCGATCCCTTTGAGGGGTAAGGAGTCGCCGGGTCTCGGCTCGAGATGAATGCCAAGCGCGCGCACGGCTCGATATCTGTCGTACATCTCCTGCGTGCCCGTCACCGCCGCAGCGGCGCCGGGCTCGAGCCCGCCGTGATCGATAAATGTCTTGATGGGCATCAGCTGCGACAGTTCCGTGACGCCGCCGTCGTGGTCCGCGTGAAAGTGCGTGATCAGCAGGTAGTCGATCTGCTTCACGCCGGCGTCACGCGCGGCCGCGAGAATCCGTTGCGCATCGCGCGCCTTCGCTGGATCGCCGGGTTTGGACGCAAACGTCCCGTCGCCGGGGAACCCGGTGTCGATCAGGAGCGATTCACCGGCCGGCGTCACCACCAGCGTGGCCTGCCCGCCCTCGACGTCGATGAAGTACATCGTGAGCCCGCCGGGCCCGCTCGTTGCCGGCGTCTGAGCGCCGGCAACGGTGATCGCCAGAAACGCCGCGAGTGTCGTGATCGCCGTACGAACACGTTTCATTTGTTCACCTTCATCAATCGCCCTCATCCAACACCCTCATCAAACGGCAGCCGCAGTTCGACATCGTTGTCTACCGACATTTCATTTGGATCCACCAGCCCGTGCACGCCGGCGCCGAGCAGGCGCACCGGGCGTTTCCTGGTGTCCGTCTTGTCGAGGAGTTTAACCGCGCGATTCGCGATTTGATCGGCGTTGCTCGTCGGCGGACCGGAATTGCTGCGCGTGATGGTCGAGAAGTCGCTGTAGCGCACCTTGATGGTCACGGTCCTGGCCAGAAGCCCGCTCTTCTCGAGCCACTCGGCGTTCTCGCGCGCCATCGCATCGATTTCTTCCTGCATCAGCGTGAAGTCAACGATGTCGTGCGAATACGTTTCTTCGCTGGACGATGACTTGGCCTCGCGGTCGGGAGTGACCTCGCGATCGTCCCGGCCGTGCGCGAGCTCGACGAGCCACTCCGACAGGCTCCCGACAGCCTCGTTGAGCGTCTCCGGGTCGGCGTGGCGCACATCGATCAGCTTTGTGATGCCGAATTCGCGCAGGCGCGCCGCGGTCACCGGTCCCACGCCCCAGAGCGCGTCGACGGGCAGTTGCTGAAGAAACGATTCAACGCGCTCCGGCGCAATCACCGTCAGGCCGTCAGGCTTGCGCCATGCGGACGCGATTTTCGCGAGAAACTTGTTCGGCGCGACCCCAGCGGAGGCTGTCAGTCCCGTCTGACTTTTGATTTCTGCCTTGATCCTTCGCGCCACGTTCATCGCGAGTGGCTCGTTCCACGCGTTCTTTGTGACGTCGAGGTACGCCTCGTCGAGCGACAACCCTTCAACGAGCGGCGTGACGCGGCGGAAAATCTCGAACACCTGCTGCGATGCGGTTCGGTACTTGTGAAAGGCCGGTTTGACAATGACCAGCTTCGGGCACAGCCGCACCGCGCGCGACATCGGAATCGCGGAACGCACGCCGAACTTGCGGGCTTCGTAGCTCGCCGCGGCGACGACCCCGCGCGATTCCGGCCTCCCGCCGACCGCCACAGGTTTCCCCCGCAGCTCCGGATTGTCGCGCTGTTCGACCGACGCGTAGAACGCGTCCATGTCGACGTGGATGATTCTTCGCATCGTGGCTATCGGGTGATTGATTATTGACGGATCGCGCGATCGAGTCATCGGGCTATATATTTATTGGATGAAGACAGGCCGTGTGCTGCCGCTGATCGTCGTTTGCGCCTCCGTGATGCTCGCCGCTCAGCGGCCGGGCGCGCCCATGGGCGCGCAGCCGGCGCCGAAACCCGTGGCGCCGCTGCCCCAGGAAAAGCACCTCGCAACACTCAAGCAGCTCACCAACGGCGGCGAGAACGCCGAAGCGTATTTTTCATTCGACGGAAAGCGCCTGTCCTTCCAGTCAACCTTCGGCCACGGCTGCGACCAGATCTACACGATGAAAGTCGACGGCACCGACAAACGGCGTGTCTCGACCGGCACGGGACGGACGACGTGCAGCCATTACTCATCGGACGGAAAATCGGTGTTCTACGCGTCGACTCACCTGGCCGGCCCGGCGTGCCCGGTGCCGCCGGACCAGTCGCTCGGATACGTGTGGGGCATCTTCGACAGCTACGACATCTTCAAGTCCAACGCCGACGGCTCGAACCCGGTGCGCCTCACCAGTACGCCGGGCTATGACGCCGAGGCGACCGTCGCCAAGGACGGGCTGGTCGTCTTCACCAGCGTGCGCGACGGCGACATGGACATTTATTCGATGAACCCCGACGGGTCCGACGTGCGGCGGCTGACGAACACGCCGGGTCCGGACGGCGGGCCGTTCTTCTCGCCGGACGGCACGAAGATCGTGTGGCGCGGTTCGCACCCCGGGCCGGGCGCGGAGCTCGATCAGTATTTCGCGCTCCTGAAAAAAGCCGCCTGGCGGCCGTCGAATCTTGAAGTCTTCGTCATGGACCGCGACGGCAAGAATCAGCGCCAGGTTACGAACTTCGGCCGCGCGAACTGGGCGCCGTACTGGACGCCTGACAGCAAGCGCATCATCTTTTCGTCGAACATGAAGGATCCGCGCGGCCGCAACTTCGATCTGTTTCTGGTGAATCTCGACGGCACCGGCCTCGAGCAGGTGACCTTCAACAACACCTTCGACGGTTTCGCGATGTTCTCGCCCGACGGCAAGAAACTGGTGTTCTCGTCGAATCGCAACGCCCTCAAAGAGGGCGAAACGAACGTCTTTATCGCCGACTGGAAGTAACGTCAGCTCCGGCAACGTACGTGGCGCGAATCGCCCGGTCATCGCCGAGCGTCATGAGCACGAACAGCAATTCTTCAATCGACTGACACCGCTCACTGCGCAGCTTCAGCAGCGGCGTGGCCGACGGATCGATCACGATCACGTCGGCTTCGCACCCGGGCTCGAGCGAGCCGATCGTCCCCGCAAGATCGAGCGCATCGGCGGCGCCGCGCGTGGCGAGGTACCAGCCGCGCACGCCGTCAAGCGCCGAGCCGGTCAGCTGCGCCACCTTGTACGCCTCGTTCAGCGTCGCCAGCATGGAAAAGCTCGTGCCCGCGCCGATGTCCGTGCCGAGACCAATCTTCACTCGCCGATCCGCGACCGTCGCCATCCCGAGATTGAATAACCCGCTGCCAAGGAACAGGTTTGATGTCGGGCAATGCGCCAGCGCCGTGCCCGTGTGATGGCACAGCGCGAAATCCTCATCGTCGAGATGCACACCGTGCGCGAACAGTGCGCGACGGCCCGTGAGGCCGAACGCCTCGTACACATCAAGATACCGTTTGTGATCCGGGAAGAGCTCGCGCACCCACGCGCACTCGGCCGCGCTTTCCGAGAGGTGGCTGTGAACGTAAGTCTCCGGATGCTCGGCCCACAACGCGCCGGCAAGCTCCAGCTGCTCGGCCGTTGATGTCGGCGCGAACCGCGGCGTGATCGCGTAGCTCGCCCGGCCGCGGCCGTGCCATTTGCTGATCAACGCTTTCGACTGGTCGTACGACGATCGTGGCGTGTCAAGCAACGCAGCGGGAGCGTTGCGGTCCATCAGAACTTTGCCGGCGATGATCCGCAGGTTTCTCCGCGCGGCTTCCTCGAAAAGCGCGTCCGCCGACTCAGGAAACACCGTGCAGAACACCAGCGCCGTCGTCGTGCCGTTGCGAATCAACTCATCGCAGAACGCGCGCGCCATCGCCTCGGCCTTCGTGCGATCGCGCATTTCCAGCTCGGCAGCAAACGCGTAACGATGCAGCCAATCGAGAAGTTGCGTGCCGTGGGCCGCGTCATCACCGGTGCCGTGGGCACCGATGATGCCCGTCTGCGCATAGTGAACGTGCGTGTCGATGAAGCCCGGCGAAATCAGACAGTCAGGGTAGTGATCGACGCGGCAGTCGGGAGCGAGGAGAGGAAGAACTTCCGACGCCGGGCCAACCTTCGTGATGTGCCCATTCGCCGTGACCACAATGCCGTCGGTCTCGTGGCGAAGGGCACGAAAACCGGCAACAAACGGGTCGTCGTCGAACCACACGAGGCGGCCGCGAACGGCGGAGGAGGGCACGCCGTAAAGCGTAACCCCTACGGCGTTGGGACCCCCGCAGCGAGGTGAGTGTTTACGTATCAGATCGGCGGGAGTAAATACTGGGCGGCCCAAAAGCGCCCCTCAAACACCCGTACCGTGGGACAATTGACAGGCTATGCACCACCCAAATTCGCAGCACCGGCAGATCGACTGGGTTAACACCACTTTCATCGCCACGGCGCATCTTGTCGCGCTCGGCGCGTTGATCTATTCCTTCTGGGTCGGCATCGTCTGGCAGAACGTCGTCCTGGCGATCGTCTGGTTTTTCCTGGCGGGGCTCTCGATTACGGGCGGGTATCACCGGCTGTTCTCGCACAAGACGTATCGCGCGGCGTGGCCGCTGCGTTTGATCTACATGTTGTTCGGCGCCGCCGGCGTGCAGAACTCGATCATCAACTGGTCATCGGATCATCGCCGCCATCACGCGGATACCGATGAGGAAGAAGACCCTTACAACTCGATGAAGGGTTTCTGGTGGTCGCACGTCGGCTGGGTGCTGTTCATTGACCCGCTCCGCAATCTCGACAACGTCAACGACCTCTTCAAGGATCCGCTGGTCGCGTTCCAGCACAAGTACTACATCCCGCTGACGATTCTGATGGTCGGCATCGTGCCGGCGACGATCGGCCTGGCGTGGGGCGATCCACTCGGCGCGTTTCTGTGGGCCGGCGTGATTCGTCTGGTCGTGCAGTACCACTCGACGTTCTCGATCAACTCGCTCGCGCATATGTTCGGCCGCAAGCCGTACAACAAGCAGATCTCCGCCCGCGACAACGGCATCGTCGCGCTGATTACGCTCGGCGAGGGGTACCACAATTTTCACCACCAGTTCCCCGGCGATTACCGCAACGGCGTGCGCGCGTGGCACTTCGATCCGACCAAGTGGATCGTGAAGGCGCTGTCGTGGGTGCGCATCACCAAGGATCTCCGCAAGGTGTCGCAGCAGACGATCGAGCGCGCGAAGCTTCAAGCGATCGCGGCGGGCGACAAAGCCGCGTCCGCGGCGACCAATGCGGCAACGGCTGCCACGAACGCCGCGAAGGCGATCACCACGCCGCCACAGAACCCCTCGAACGTTGGGTACTAGTCCGTCGAGGACTCAGTTGCGCTAAGCGGCATGTCGAACACGTTCCGGCTGTCGCTCTCTGTTAACGGCGAGCAGGTTGACGCGCTCGTCGATCCTGCGAAAACCCTGCTCGAAGTTCTTCGCGAAGATCTCAATCTAACCGGCACCAAGCACGGCTGCGAGCTCGGCGAATGCGGCGCGTGCGCCGTGCTCGTCAACGGCCAGCCCGTGCTGTCGTGTCTCGCGCTGGCCGTGGAATCGAACGGCTCGGCGGTGACGACGATCGAGGGGATCAGCGAGAGCGGCCAATTGCATCCGCTGCAGGATGCGATGGCGGATCTCGGCGGCGCGCAGTGCGGCTACTGCACGCCCGGCATCATCGTGACGGCGAAAGCGTTGCTCGACCGTGAGCCGAACCCGTCGCGCGATCAGATCAAGGAAGCGCTCTCGGGCAACCTCTGCCGCTGCACGGGCTACCTGCAGATCTTCGAGGCGATCGAGAGCGCGATCGCGTCGATTCAGAAAAACGTAGCGGCGGACCTTCAGGTCCGCGGAGTCAAAAAATAATGGCCGGCGTCATCGGCCGCGCGCGACGCCGCGTTGACGGCCGAGCGAAGGTCACCGGCCAGACGAAATTCGCCGACGATATTTCGCTGCCGCGAATGGTCTTCTGCCGGCTGTTGCGCTCGTCGCATCCGCATGCGCGAATCCTCCGAATCGACACATCGAAGGCGGACGCATTCCCCGGCGTGTTGCTGACGCTGACGGGATCATCATTTCCGATTCCTTACGGCGTCCTCCCTGTGAGCCACGACGAGCATGCGTTGTGCATCGACAAGGTGCGCCACGTCGGCGACCCGGTCGCCGCTGTTATCGCGAGGACTGAGTCGATTGCGGAGCAAGCCGCGCGCCTCATCGAAGTCGAGTACGAATCGCTGAAGACCATCGCGACGCCGGAAGAAAGCCTGGCGACCGCCGAGCCGCGCATTCACGAGTACGGCGACGACGGGAATATTCATAAGGCCGTGGCGATGCAGTTCGGGGACGTCGATGCGGCGATCGCCGGCGCCGACCATGTGTTCGACGACACGTTTTTCTTCGAAGGCAACACGCACCTGCCTCTCGAGCAGCACGCAACAGTCGCGCTGAAAGATCCGGACGGCAAGCTCGTCGTCTATTCGAGCACGCAGACGCCGCACTACCTTCACCGCGCGCTCGCGAAGACGCTGTCGATGACGGCGGCGCACATACGCGTGATCGCGACGCCCAACGGCGGCGGGTTTGGCGGCAAGAGCGACCCGTTCAATCACGAGATCGTCGTGGCAAAGGCCGCGATGATCCTTGACCGGCCGGTGAAGGTCACGCTGAGCCGCGAGGAAGTGTTCTATTGCCATCGCGGCCGGCACCCGGTGCAGATGCGCTTTCGCACCGGCGTGAACAACGACGGCAAGATCACCGGCCTCGATCTGCAAACGCTGCTGGACGGCGGCGCATACGGGTCGTATGGCGTCGCGAGCACCTTTTATACGGGCGCGCTGCAGACAGTGACGTACGAAATTCCGACGTACCGCTTTCGTGGATGCCGCGTGTTCACGAACAAGCCCGCGTGCGGACCGAAACGAGGACACGGCACGCCGCAGGCCCGATTTGGGCAGGAAGTGCAGCTCGACAAGATCGCCGAGAAGCTGAATCTCGATCCGGCGGAGATGCGGCTCAACATCGTCGCGCCGGCGAACAGCCTGACAGCGAATTTCATGAAGATCGGCACGATCGGCCTCGCGGAGTGCATCCGCAAGGTCGTCGCGAGGTCCGATTGGAAGAACAAATTCAGAAAGCTGCCGTACGGACGCGGCGTCGGCATCGCGTGCTCGTCGTATCTCTCCGGCGCCGGCCTGCCGATCAACTGGAACGATCTTCCGCACTCGGGCGTGCAACTGAAGCTCGATCGCAGCGGCGGCGTCACGGCGTTCTGCGGTGCGACGGAGATTGGCCAGGGGTCAGACGATGTGCTGGCGGCGTGCGTGGCGGAGATTCTCGGCCTCGAGACGTTTGATATTCGCGTGGTCACGGGCGATACGGACCTCACGCCGGTCGATCTCGGCTCGTACTCGAGCCGCGTGACATTGATGATGGGCAACGCCGCGATTCAGGCGGCGGAACGCGCGCGTGATCTTTTGGCGACGGCGGTCGCTGAGAAATTCGGCGTTCCCAGGGACGAGCTTGTCTTCGCTGACAAGCACGTTTTTAAAAAGCGTCACGCGGAGGTTGCGGAGACGGCGGAGGGCGCGGAGGTTTCTTGTACTTTCCAGGAAGCCGTTGTCTTTGCAGAGGCGAAGTTTGGAACAATCGGCACGACTGGTTCCTACACGCCGCCGAAGCCACCGGCTCGTTACAAGGGCGGCGGTGTCGGGCCGACGCCGACGTATTCCTACACGGCTGCCGTTGTCGAGGTGGAAGTCGATCCGGAAACGGGTTGGCTGACCGTGCCGAACGTGTGGATCGGTCACGACATCGGCCGCGCGCTGAACCCGACGCTGGTTCGCGGCCAGGTAGAAGGCAGCGTGTACATGGGGCTCGGCGAAGCGTTGATGGAAGAGTCGGCGTTCCGGCGGCTTCCGCCGAAGCTGTCGAACGCGCTCGTGCACAAGTTTCCGTCGATCCTCGAATACAAGAGCCCGACGAGTCTCGACATGCCGAACATCTTCACGGATCTTGTCGAGGATCCGGATCCGGCCGGCCCGTTTGGCGCGAAGGAAGTGGGGCAGGGCCCGCTGCTGCCGATCATGCCCGCGCTTGCCAACGCCGTGTTTGATGCCGTCGGTGTGCGGGTCGATGA
This sequence comes from Vicinamibacterales bacterium, assembly GCA_046598935.1. Taxonomy (GTDB): domain Bacteria; phylum Acidobacteriota; class Vicinamibacteria; order Vicinamibacterales; family SCN-69-37; genus SCUN01. The sequence continues at coordinate 12,316 of JBKJHW010000126.1, forward strand.
GATTCCGGTGACGCCGGAAAAGATTCTGAAGGCGCTGATCGCGAAAGCCGCCGGCAAGCCCGCACGCTACGGGCCGGGCGCGTTCCCGTCGATTCCCTGGCCGGAAATGTTGATGGTCACGCCACCATGGGAAGGCGGCGACGGCCGCGCCTCGAACGATCCGAAGAGAAAGAAGCGCGTCGCCGAAGCCGGCACGGAAGTGAAGGCCGGCATTGCGATCGCGCGGGACACAACGACGAGCGGCAGCGAGGAGCCGAAGAAGACGAGCGGCAGCGAGGAGCGGAAATAACATGCTGCGACTCCCGGCGTTCCGATACCTGGCGCCAACTTCCGTCGGCGACGCCGTCAAGATGATCGCCGAATCTCCCGCCGACACGATGATCGTTGCCGGCGGCACCGACGTGCTGCCGAACATGAAGCGCGGCCAGTGGAAGCCGAAGACGCTCGTCGGGCTTCGCGGGATTCGCGAGCTCGCGATGTTCATGCCCGGTCCCGGCGGCTCGCGCATCATCGGCGCGGCCACTACGCTGACGACGATCGTGAATGATGAGCCGTTTCATGCGGCGGTACCCGGTCTGTGGCAGGCGGCCGCGCAGGTAGCGACGCCGCATCTGCGCAACATGGGCACGATCGGCGGCAATCTGTGCCTCGACACGCGCTGCACGTATTACGACCAGTCCGAAGAGTGGCGGCAGGCGATCGGTTACTGCATGAAGAAGGACGGATCGACGTGCTGGGTCGCGACGTCGAGCAAGAAGTGTCTCGCGGTGTCATCAACCGACACGGCGCCGATGTTGCTCGCGCTTGGCGCGACGGTCACGCTCGTGTCCGAGTCCGGCTCGCGCGAGCTTCTCGTTGAGGATCTGTATCAGAACGACGGTATGAACTTCCTCACGCGGCGGCCGGATGAATTGCTGACGTCAGTTTCATTGCCCAATACAAAAGGGTGGAAGAGCTCGTACTGGAAGCTTCGCCGCCGCGGGAGTTTTGATTTCCCGGTCGGCGCTGCTGCCGTCGCGCTCAAGCTCGACGGTGACGTCGTCGAAACAGCGCGCATTGCGCTCGGCGCGGTCGCGTCGCGACCATTGCTTTCAGAGAAGGCCGCCGGAATTCTGGCCGGACAGAAGCTGACGGACGATGTGATTGCGGCTGCGGCGGACGCGGCGTACGAGATCGCGAAGCCGATGGACAACACGGACTTCGAGCTGGTGTGGCGCAAGAAGATGGTTCGATCGCTCGTCACGAGCGCGCTGCGCGAATGCCGCGGCGATGACATGCGCGCGAAGCGGCAGAGTATCGCCAGGCAGCTTCTCTAAAAGCTGAAGCCAAGCGGGTCCGTTGCTGTAGAGTCAGCGACCACGTACGAGATGACGGAACTGACGCACTACAACTGCCCTCACTGCACGTACGCTTATCAACCGGGCGACCCGCGCTTTGCGGTTCCGAAGGGCCAGACCAACGGCGTCATGGCTTGTCCGGCCTGTCGTGGCGCCATCCGCGTATGGGCGCCAGGCCACTCTCCCTCGGATACGAAATCCATGTGGCCCTACGTCCTCGTCGCGGTCGTGATCATCATCATCGTCATCGCGTTGGCGCGATAGCTACTGCCCGCATCCTCGCGCCTCAGTTCCGGCTCCAGCCGGTAGCTGGGGCTTCCCGGTGTCCATGAACAGGTTCACTGCCACGAGCCTGTCGGCGAGCGCGTCGTCGCATCGCGCGATGAGATTCGTGACGTCCTGCTGCGCGTCGGAGGTCACCGCGACAGCCGTCGGCAAGGCCCGGATCGCGCGGCTCATTCCTGTCGTCAGGCAGACCCATGGCGTCATTGCAGGCGCAATCGGCATTCTCAGATGAGTTGGCTCGAGTGATCGACGACCCTGAGCATTCGGCGGATGAGAATCGATTCATCTTGATCGGCATGAGCATCGGGCTGCGGCTGCTGGTGGTCGTGCATGCCTATCGTGAACTCGACGCGCGGATCCGCCTTATTTCTGCCCGCAAGGCGACACCGCGCGAGCGTCGGACCTACAGCCAGGAGGCACGATCATGAAGAAAGAATACGACTTCACAACGTCGCGACCGAACCCGTATGCCAATCGCCTGAAGCGAGCCGTCACTATCCGCCTTGACGAGCCGACCATCGCGTATTTCAGGGAACTCGCGGATGAAACCGGCATCGGGTATCAAACGCTCATCAACTCGTACCTCAAGGACTGCGCTGCTACGGGCCGACGGCCGAGCCTGCGTTGGGCCAAGACGCATGGGGCTGCCTGACCTCAGATGAGGGCCGGCCCTACTGCCCGCAGCCCTGCGCCGCAGTTCCGGCTCCGGCCGGTGACGACATGCGCGCCCGGCGGCTGAGTATCGCGAGACAACTGCTGTAACTGATCCGATCTAGTCGTCGAGGATGAACGTCACCATCATGTTGACGCGATATTCGGTGATGGCGCCATCCTTCTTGACGCCACCTACCAATGGCCCACCAGGCTACTATCCGGGGACCGCGTCGCTTGCGTTCAGCGGCGAGTTTGGAATTGCGCTATGGAGCAACGGCGGCAGCCTGACGTACACTCGGCTTGAGCCGAAAGACATCAGATGAATGCCCCGATGGAGTCGTCCTGACGGACCCAAACGGCGTGACCGTCTAACAACAGCATGCAGCGGACGGCGCTTCGCACCGCCGCTAATGCTGAGCGTTAGGCTGCGTGACTCCGGGTCTTGGCGGTGAGAAGCCGAGCGATATCCGTGGGGTTTGCGCCGAGGCGAAAGAGCGACTTGAGCAGCAGGTCCGTGCTCACGGTGCGATGCGCCGCTTCCATCTTCGCCACCCTCGACTGGCTGGAGCCCAAGCGTTCAGCCAGATCGGATTGCGTCAATTTCAGCCGTTCGCGCCTCCGGCGCAACCCATCGGCGAGCGCCAGCTTCACATCCACGAACCGGCGCTCATCGGCGGTCAATCCCAAGAAGTCGCCGGCATCGCCGACGGCCCACCCCGCTCGTTCGAGTTGTCGTCGTTTCTCAGCGCGCATCGCGAGTTCCTTTCTTCCTGGTGGTGATCGCTCGATACATGGTCAGGCGTGTCCGGGATTCCTCGACGACGGCTTTCGGCGTGGTCGGGGTCTTCTTCGCAAAGACATCCAGCACCACGATCGCATCCGCCGCGACGTGATACATGAGCCGCCAGTTCAACCCGATATCCACAACGCGGAGCTCGTGGCACCCTGGCCCGATCGTGGGCATCGGCCGTGACGCCGGCAAACCGAGCACCTCCCCACGTTGCAGCCGTCGCAGGAGGAACCCGGCCTCAACGCGAGCCGCAGCACCCCACGGTGGCGTCTTGACCTGCCCCTTAAGCCAGACGAGCGGCTTATCTCGAGGGCGCATGGTGCCCCATCATATGTCGTATCTGACATACCTACAAGCGCAGCCTAACACGGCTTGCAGCCGACGGCGCGCGGGAGCATACTGGCCGCGCGCCGCGGCTGAAGCCGGGCGTTAGCCGGACCGACGTACGGGACGACTATCAGTGAATCGGATTGAAATGAGGGAG
>JBKJHW010000082.1:0-6976 GCA_046598935.1 Vicinamibacterales bacterium
TCGGTCGTCGCGGTGTCAGTTCGCCGGCTGATGGTCGACAGCGCGGAAAAGTCACAGACGTGGTCGAGTGAAGTTCAGGTCGGCATGCTCGGCCTCACCGCCGCCCGGCGGATTCAGTCGGGCATCCACACCTACCTGCGGAAGAAGAACAACTCGGAGGAACCCTACGCGCCGCTCGGCTGGCACAACCAGATTTCTGACGGCGGCGAACTCACTGGGCTGTATCGCGCCGGGTACGAGCGCCTGATCGCGGGCGCGGAAACAGGACCGACCGATGGCTGGAAGCACTTCCAGGCGTCCGCCGGCGCGACCGGCACGGCGGGTTACTACACGGACCTGACCGGCCAGCTTGGCGCGCGGCTCGGATGGTTCACGACCGATTTCTGGGAGTTCTCGCCCGGCATCATGACGATGAGCCCGCAGAAACTGCTGTCGGCGCCGCCAAAGCGTTTCGAAGTGTTTGCGTTCGGATACATCCGGCCGCGACTGGTGGGATACAGCGCGCTCCTGCAAGGCCAGTTCAAAGACAGCGTCTACACGGTCACACCCAAACGGCTTCAGGCAGAGTGGGACTTTGGCCTCGGCGTCACCGTGCCGATCAACAGCCGTCACAAGTTCAACTTCGTGTGGGAAGCCTACCCGGGCCGGACGGCTGAATTCGCCGGCGCGATGGCGCGCACGCACACATGGGGCGGATTCAAGGCGACGATCACCCACGCGAGCCGGCAAAAATGAAACAGAGCCGCGTCCCTCACGCGCTTCAAGCCCAGAACCGCCTCGGTGACTCCACCGCCGCGGCCTATCGCGAAGCTGTGCGCCGGTACGGAGACAAACCCTGGGTCACAGGCGTGATGATTTCTCTGCGCGAAAAAGACGGCAAGCTCGATCTCGAAGGCGGGCCGGTCATCGCCATTCACGTCCGAAAAAAAGTCGGGCCTCGCTACGTCGTCGCGACCCGGAAAATTCCCGGAAAGATCCTCGGAGTGCCGACTGACGTCGTCCAGGTCAACACGGAGAAATCCGACAGCCTGGTTGGCATTCCGACAGCCTTCACCTTGCCGCTCTGTCCCGGCCGCAGCATCGGCCGCGAAACTGTCGGATCGGCCGGAACGCTCGGCGCGATCGTGACGAACGATGACGGCGATCGCTGCCTGCTGACGGCGCGGCACGTGCTCTTCGACGGCGCGTCAGGCACGAAGAAAGTTCGCATCGTTCATCCTGGACCCGTTGACGCGTTGACGCCCACAACGTCGCAGGTGATCGCGGAGGTCATAAAAACTCATCAAGGAGCCGATGCCGGTGTCGCGCGGCTGGTCCCGCAGACGTTGTCGGTCAACAACAACGCCGGCGGCGTCGCGATCGGTGCGCCCGAAGAGCCAACGCTCGGCGCCATCGTGAACAAGAGCGGCCGCACCACCGGCGACACCCAGGCCATCGTCCAGGGCTGGGGCACCGGACAATTGGGAGTCTATCCAGCCCTGCTTCTGCGGCCGGTCGACGGCACGCAGCCGGCGTGGGCGGCCGGTGACTCCGGCGCGGTGTGGTTCGATGAGACGTCGAATCGTGCGATTGGTTTGCACGTCGGCAAAGCGGACGGTCAAACCACCGAGTATGCGGTGGCAACGCAACTGACGTACATCATGAATGAACTGGGATTGACCTGGCTTTAAGAGGGACGTGCTGCGATCCGCCTTTCATGATGTTTCGTCCGCAAGGTATTTCGCGGGCGTCACAACCACGATGCCGCGAAACGGACTCAGATCCAGCAGGTCGCGATCGCCCGTCACGATGGTACTGGCGCGGCCGTTGACGGCGGCTTCGAGAAACTTATCGTCCTTCGGATCACGCGATGCGCGAATCGGCTGCAGTACAACGACGATCTCGACGAGCGACGCGAGGCGTTGGAGCAACGCTTCGCGCCGCTCGCGGCGGACGTAACGATCGAACTTCGGCAGGAGCAGTTTTTCGATCACTTCGCGCAGCGTCTCGGTCGTCGCGATCAGTTGCGCGTTCGCGACCGCACTCTCAACTGCTCTGGCGGGTGTCGATGTCGTGGAGAACAGGCTGCTGATCAGGACGTTGGTGTCGATAACGACACGCTCACGCGTCATCGGCGGCGAGCAACTTCTTCAGGCGCTTCTCGCTGAGCCCGTTCGCAGCCGCTTCGGCCGCGACCTGGTTTCTAAGTTCCAGGAAGGCTTGGATGTTGCCGGCGCGCATGCGCTCATAATCTGCCATCGAAAGCACGACCGCGATGTCGCGGTCCTGTCGCCGAATCACGATGGGTTCGCGTTGCGCCTCATCGAGGATCGCGCCGAGTCTGTTCTTGGCTTCTGTCGCCGCCACACTCTTCATGGGAAGACTCCTAGTGAGCTGTTTTAGCTATTATAGCTAAACGCACAACTAAACTTTAGTGCGCCAGGAACGCGCTTTCGATAACCCTCACCGTCTCGTTTCGCGTGCCGGCGCCGTCGATGGCGACGACGTCGAAGCGGCAGTTGTCGTTGAGTCGCCCGCAGTACGCCAGATAATCGAGCGCCATCGCGGCGATGCGGCGCTGCTTCCAGACGGGGACTTGCTCAGCCGCCGAGCCCTGACAATTTGTGCGGCGCGCTTTCACTTCCGTGAAGACGATCAGGCCGGCAGCTTCGGAGATGATGTCAATTTCGCCAAAGCGGGTACGGTATCTGCGCGCGAGGATTTTGTGGCCGCGGCGCAACAGCTCCTTGCACGCCACTTCTTCTCCGCGTTGACCTTCGGCTTGGCGGTACGGGACGACTGACATGCGGTGTTCTATAGCAACGCGCGTGCCAACTGGTGCGCGGGTGCGCACGTGCGGCCGGTGCTGCTGGTGGTCAGGTGCGCGCGTGCGCTCGCAATGCTGAAAGAGCAACCCCAGGATCGACGACCCGTAACTCGAGTTGCGCACGCGCGCACCTGAGCACCGGCGGCACGTGCAGCACCAGCCGCACGTGCGCACCCGGCCTAAGAAACAACTTTGAGCGCTTCTTCGAAGACGCCGACGATGGCGTCGGCTTCGGCGGTCGTGATGACGAGCGGCGGCGCGAAGCGGACGGCGTTGCGGCCGGCGCCGAGGATCAGGACGCCGCGCGTGAACATTTCCTGCACGACCTGGTCGCGCTCGGCGGTTGCGCGTTCCTTGGTGATGCGGTCCTTCACGAGCTCGACGCCGATCATCAGGCCGCGGCCGCGAACGTCGCCGATGATCGGGTACTTCGCCATCAGCTCCGTCAGCCTGCCCATAAGATGGTCGCCGACCATCGCGGCATTCTTCACAACGCCGTCGTTAAGGACCTTGATCGTCGCGAGCGCCGCCGCGCAGCTCACCGGGTTGCCGCCGAAGGTGCTGGCATGCGCACCCGGAGGCCAATCCATGATCTCCGACCGGGAGGCGGTGATGCCGAGGGGCAGGCCCGAGGCGATGCCCTTGGCGATCGTGATGACGTCGGGCTCGAGGCCGAAGTGCTCGCACGCAAACATCTTGCCCGTGCGGCCCATGCCCGACTGCACTTCGTCAGCGATCAGGATGATGCCGTGCTTCCGGGTGAGTTCGCGCAGCCGCTGATGGAATGACGCGGGCGGGACGACGTAACCGCCCTCGCCCTGGATCGGCTCGACCATGACGGCCGCAACCTCATCTGGCGAAACCAGGTGCGTGAGGATCTGCTCTTCGATGTAGGAAATGGCCGCGTCGGCGACCTGTTCGGGGCCGGCGCCGAGCGGATTGCGATACGGGTTCGCGTACGGCGCATGAAACACGCCGGGCATCATCGGTCCGAACCCGCGGCGCTGAATAAATCGGCTCGACGTGAGCGCCAGTGATCCGAGCGAGCGGCCGTGAAACGACCCGAGAAACGCGATGATGTTCACGCGCTTCGTGTGGTACCGCGCAAGCTTGATCGCCGCTTCGTTGGCTTCGGTGCCGGAGTTGCTGAAGAACGAACGCACTTCCCCGCTGATCGGCACGAGGTTCGCAATTTCCTCCGCGAGCTGCACCTGCGGCTCGTAATAAAAGTCCGTGCCGGACATGTGCAGGTATTTGCCTGCCTGGTCGACGATGGCCTTCACGACATCGGGGTGCGAATGGCCGGTCCCCGTCACCGCGATGCCGGCCGCGCAATCAAGGAACACGTTGCCGTCGACGTCTTCGACAACTGCGCCGTGGCCCTTCGCCATGACGAACGGATAGTCCCTTGTGTACGACGGCGACACCCGCCGGCTGTCGCGCGCAATAAGTTCAGCGGCTTTCGGACCCGGCAACGCCGTCTTGATCTGAATCGGCGATCTGGCTATCTGTGATTTGTTCTTGGAATCTGCCATCTGAATACCTGCTTATTTTCGTTTCCAACGCGTGCCGTTGGCGGAATCTTCGAGGACGATGCCGCGCGCTTCGAGATCCTTGCGGATATCGTCGGCGCGGGCGAACTGGCGGTTGCGCCGGGCGTCGCGCCGCTCGGTGATGAGTTGCTCGATTTCGACGAGCGGCACCGGTGGCGCCGAGTCTTCCGACTTTCGGAGCTCGAGCACACCGAGCACCCGATCAAATTCGGCGAACGCTTCGAGAATCGCGGCGGCGTCAGCGGCGCCAACCTCACCGGCGTCCATCGCCGCGTTCATTTCACGCACGAACTCAAAGACGACACCGAGCGCCGCAGGCGCGTTCAGATCCCAGGACATCATTTCCCTGAAATCAGTACGGGCCTTCTTCGCGCGCTCCGCGATCTCCGCGTGAGATGAACCAGCGCCAGCGCCGGTGATGCGCTCGACCCGCGCGACGAAATCGCCGAGGCGCGTCAATGCCGCCTCGGCCTGCGTGAGGATCTCGAACGAGAACATCAGCTGTTTGCGATAGTGGACGGACAGCAACAGGTAACGCAGCGCCGACGGCCGGAAGCCCTTGTCGACGATGTCGCGGACCGTGTACACGTTGCCCAACGACTTCGACATCTTCTCGTGGTCGAGGTTGAGGAACTCGGAGTGCACCCAGAACCGCGCGAACTGCTGGCCGGTCGCGCCTTCGGCCTGCGCGATCTCGTTTTCGTGATGCGGAAAGATCAAGTCGATGCCGCCGCCGTGAATGTCGATCGGGCCTTCGCCGAGCAGGCGCAGCGCCATCGCCGAGCATTCAATGTGCCAGCCGGGCCGGCCGGGACCGCAGCCCTTGTCCCACGCCGGTTCGCCGGGCTTGGTCGCTTTCCACAGGACGAAATCGCGGGCGTCATCCTTCGCGTACTCGTCCGAATCTATGCGCGCGCCCGACTTGATGCCTTCGTGATCGAGATGGGCCAGCTTTCCGTAATCTTGCAATGTTGAAATCTTGAAATAAATAGATCCATCGGAATCATAGGTGTGGCCCTTCGCGCGCAGGGCAAGGATCATGTCGGACATCGCCTGGAGATTGGCGTCGTCCGTTGCGCGCGGGCTCGCTTCGACGGGCTCGAGGCCCATGGCGCGCGAGTCTTCCTCGAACGCGTCGATCCATTTCTGCGTGTATTCCATCAGGCCGATGCCGGATTCAATCGAGCCTCTTATGGTTTTGTCATCCACGTCGGTGAAGTTTCTGACGTGCCTCACCTTGTAGCCTTCCTGGTGGCGCAGCGTGCGCCGCAGGAGGTCCTGCACGAGGAAGGTGCGGAAATTGCCGATGTGGCCGCGCGCATAGACCGTCAGGCCGCACGTGTACATCCGGACGGTTTTGCCGTCGGCCGGGCGGAACTCTTCTTCCGTGCGAGTCAGCGTGTTGTAGAGCCGCATGGTTACCGGGACTTGACGAGGGCCGATTGGCCGGCGCTCTCGAGCGAGACGGTCACGGCCGCGTCAGTCGACGTCAGCTTGATCTCGATGTTGTGATCCGGCGTTGCCAGCCGTGCTGCGGCAGCCTCGACGTCGGCGGCGAGCGCTTGCGCGTCAGCGGCCGGCCGGCCCGCGAGCTCGGCGTATTTCGCCGCGACTTCGGGCGTAAGCGACCGGTAACGGTCGTCGCTGGGGACGGACAAATCGAACGGCAGAAGCATCACACCGATTATACCGGTGTCCGCCGAAGCCTTCGGCGACGAGGGACCGGGGCGCTCAGTCACACTGGCGCAGCAGGCGCCGCGCCTCGTCAGCGTCCTGGGTCATCTGCCTGGTGAGGTCGTCGAGCGAATCGAACTTCACTTCATCCCGCAGCCGCCCCACGAACGCCAGCCGCATCCTTTTGCCGTACAGATCGCCTGAGAAATCGAGCAGGAACGTCTCGATCGTGAGCTTGTTGTCGCCGATCGTCGGCCGGATGCCGACGCTGGTCACAGCCGGATGATAGATGCCGTCGACGATCGCGATGGTCGCGTAAATGCCGTAGGCCGGCAGTGTCTGGTTCCGGGTCTCGAGGTTGGCCGTCGGGAATCCCAGCGTCCGGCCGCGCTGATCGCCTTCGATCACGACGCCGTCGAGGAAGAACTGGCGGCCGAGCAGCGCCGACGCCTCGTCGACGCGACCCTCGTTGGCGAGACGACGGATCCGGCTGCTCGAAACGGCGAAATCCTTGTACAGGACCGGATCGATCTTGTCGGTGTGAAACCCGCGGTCCTCGCCGAGCGCCTTGAGCATGGTGTAGTTGCCGGCGCGCTCGCGGCCGAAGAAAAAATTCGCGCCGACCCATACCTCGGTGACGTCCAGCCAGTCGATGAGCACGGTGTCGACAAACAGCTCGGGTTCCCAGCGCGACAGATCCGGCGTGAACCGGACGATCGCGACGCCCTGGATTCCGGCGCGCTCGAACGCTTCGAGCTTCTGATCGAGCGTCATCAGCAGCGTCGGCGCCTTGTCGGGCCGAAGCACGAGCGACGGATGCGGCTCGAAGGTCAGGGCGACGGCGGTGCCGCCCTGCTCGACGGCGGAACGCTTCACGCGCTCGAGCAGTTTCTGATGACCGCGATGCACGCCGTCGAAATTTCCGAGCGCGACGATCGGCGTC
>JBKJHW010000113.1:0-27341 GCA_046598935.1 Vicinamibacterales bacterium
GCTGGCACTTTGGCACTCTGGCACCGAGCAGACGCTTGACACCCCCGTGATGCCGCCCGAGCGCGCGCAGGCGTTTGTCACGGCCGCGGTCAATCATTCGCGATTCATTCCCGGCGAGGTCATCGTCAAGTATCGCAACGGCGGCACCGCCATTGTTCGAACGGGCGATCCAGTGAACGTCCTGGCCGCTGCGGCGGAGCTCGCGGCCGACCCGGTGGTCGAATACGCCGAGCCGAACTACATCTACAGCGTCACGCCGCGCGCGAAGCGCGGCATGGTGGGGCTGACCGAGCGCGACGTCTTGTTGCAACCGCGTGCGACGGTGCCGAACGATCCGGGCTACGCGGCGCGCCAGTGGAATTTCAGCGCGCTCGACATGCCGCGCGCCTGGGACATCGAGCCGGGCGGCAAGTCGACCGTCATCGCCGCCGTCATCGACACGGGCGTCACCACGGTGACCGAGAGCGTTCAGTTTTCGAACTGGAACGGCTCGGCGATCGTGAAACAGAATTTTCTGTTTGCCACTAATCCTGACCTTTCAGCCTCGCGGCTTGTGCTGCCATTCGATTTCGTCACCAACTCGACGCGCGTGCTCGACATGGACGGCCACGGTACGCATGTGAGCAGCACGATTGGCGAAGACACCAACAACAGCATCGGCGCCGCCGGCATGGCGTACCGCGTGCGGATCATGCCGGTGAAGGTGTGCGCGTCGTACTGGGATGTGCAGTTTGCGTGGTCTGCGGCCGGCGGCCGCGGGCAGGTGCCGCTCGATTCGGGCGGCTGCGTGAACAGCGACATCGCGAAGGGCATCACCTACGCCGCGGACAACGGCGCGAAGGTCATCAACATCAGTCTCGGCGGCGATGAGCCGTCCGCGACCATTGCGAGCGCAATCCGGTACGCCGTGTCGAAAGGCGCGTTTGTCACGGCGGCCGGCGGGAATGAGTTCGAGGAGGGCAACCCGACCGAGTATCCGGCTGGCGATGCGCCGTCGATTGACGGCTTCATGTCCGTCGCCGCGACGAATCGGTCCGGCAATCGCGCGTTCTACTCGAACACCGGCCCGCACATCGAGATCGCGGCGCCCGGTGGCGACTCGCGCGATCAGTCGGCCGGCACCGGCGTCATCTGGCAGTCGACGTTGCTCTTCACCGATCAGGAGCCGGCGATCGGTTTCTACACGCCGCGCTTCGATCGCTATGCGGAGATCGGCTACATCGGCACGTCGATGTCGACCCCGCATGTATCGGGTCTCGGCGCGCTGATGGTGAGCCGTGGCATCACGTCGCCGGCGGCGATCGAAGCCATTATCAAGCGCACGGCAAAGGACATTGGAGCCTCCGGGAAGGATTCCTCCTTCGGCCATGGGCTCATTCAGCCGCGGACCGCGTTGTTTGGCGTTGGAGTGGTGAAGTGAAGATGAAACTGGTTACCTGGTTATTTCTTGTCTGGTTATTTGTTCCCGCGGCTCCTTCTTCCGCTCAGTCAACGCGCCCCGCCGGGACCAAGCCCTCGATCGGTCTTTTCGGTTTGTTCGATTACTCGACGATCTCCGCAAAGCAGAGCTTCGGCGCGGTGTTTGGGAAGCACACGACGACGGGACCCGGAGTTGGGGTAGAGGCGACAAATATTTTCAAGGGTTTGTTCGTCCGGATCGCGGGCTCGCAGGCGAAGCTTTCCGGCGAGCGCGTCGTGGTGTTCAACGGCGACGTGTTCAAGCTCGGCATTCCGCTCACGGCCGAGATGACCGCGATCGAATTCGGCGGCGGCTGGCGTTTTCAGTCGAAGTACGGCGCCTCGCGCGTCGTGCCGTACGCCGGCGCGTCTGCCATCACGCTCAAGTACATCGAGACATCGTCTTTTGCCGAGAGCGCGGAGAATGCCGACGAGAGCTACCGCGGGTTCGGCGTGTTTGGCGGCGTCGATGTCCGGCTGGTGAAGCGGGTCTTTGCCGGGCTCGAAGGGCAGTACCGGTCGATCAAGTTCACCCCGGCCGCCAACAGCGCCGCTGACAGCTTTAACGAGACGAACCTGGGCGGCGCGGTGCTCCGCGTGAGGTTCGGCATCAGGTTCTAAGTGCACGGGTCCACGGGTTCACAGGTTCACAGGTTCACGGGTGCCAGGTGCACGGGTGAGTTGGACCGCGGCGGGCCACGCTTGATACGATAGTGAGTCCGATGACCGGTCACGAGCGCTTTATGGAAGCGGCACTCGGACTGGCCAGGGAGGCTGCGGCGGCCGGGGAAGTTCCGGTAGGCGCGGTGGTTGTGGTGAACGGGGAAGTGGTCGGCCGCGGTTTCAACCGGCCGATTTCGACTCACGATCCCACGGCGCACGCCGAGGTCGTCGCGATGCGCGACGCCGCGGCGGGGTTGGCGAACTATCGCCTGACCGATGCCACGCTCTACGTCACGGTTGAACCGTGCCTGATGTGCGTCGGCGCGATTGTGCACGCAAGGATCGGAGTGCTGGTGTACGGCGCGCCGGAACCGAAAGCGGGCGCGATCACGAGCACGCAGCGCGCGCACGAACACCCCGCGCTCAATCACCGGCTGACCATCGTCTCCGGCGTGTGCGCGAGAGAAAGCAAGGCGCTGATGCAGGAGTTTTTTGCTGCGAAGCGAAAGTAAGGACGACGATCGCCAATCTGCAACGGATCTGGCAATCGGGTAATCGCGGTGTGAAAAACCTCTGCGGAGAGGTACCGAAGTGGTCGTAACGGGACCGCCTCGAAAGCGGTTTGTCGGGTAACCGGCACGTGGGTTCGAATCCCACCCTCTCCGCCAACCTACGCCAATCGCTCCCTACGGTCGCGGCTTCGGTTGGCGAGCCATGTATCTTCAAACCGAGCCAACTGCCGCGAGCGCGCGAGCGTGCCCGTAGGTTGCCCTCCGAAGCTACGAGCGTCGCGAGTTGTTAGCGTAGGAGGGCAGTCATAGGGGTGGGTAAGTTGTGCCCATGGATCCCCGCCTTGCAGCGCGTTTCAGCACGGTTTTTGATCGAACCCCATGGCCCCGCCCTTGCTCTTCCGGGTCCCATGCCCAAGCTCATCGTCTACCTGCTGACAAGCCAGACAACCGGCGCGCGCTACTACGGCCTGACCGGAGACATCGCCGCGCGCCTCGCGGCGATAACGCCGGCATGAACAAGTCAACGGTTCGGGACCGTCCCTGGAAACTCGTGACGTTGGTGAAATTCAGCGACGCATCTGCCGCGTCGCGATTTGAGCGGCACCATGCTACCCAGGCCCGGGCTTTACGGTCGAATGGATTCGCCCAAGTGAAACCCGCATAGCGGAACCGGTCAGTCCGGCGCGAATCTCCTTGACCCTGGAGTGCGCTTCAGGGGCGATACTGGTTCCGTGAGCGACTGTTGCTGTCCCGCGCCTGCCCCAACCGCCGAGCGGCCGACGTGCGGGGTCTGCGCCACGGCGGGGACGATCGTCGACCTTCATACCGTGAAGGCGCTCCTCACCGAGACCGCAATGCGTCGCATGAATGCGGCGGTTTTCTACTTCTGTGCCGATGCCGGATGTCCGACGGTCTACTTCGCGACCGATGGACAGTGCTTCGCCACGACCGATCTTCGCGTGGCTGTTTGGCAGAAGGAGCCAGAAGGCAGTCGAACTATGTGTTACTGCTTCGGCGAGAACGAAGCGGACATGCGGCGCGAGGTCGAACGCGATGGATCGACGAAGGCCGTCGAGCGTGTGCGCGACCATATCGCGGCCCGACGGTGCGCATGCGAGATTCGGAATCCGCGCGGCGCGTGTTGCTTGGGTGACGTGACGGGCGCGGTCAAACGGACCATCGCCGCCTTGGAGTTCGCGGGCTGATGTCATCAGCCGCCACACTCCGCATCGGTGAAGTCGCTGCCGCGACGGGTGTGACCGTCGAAGCGCTGCGTTACTACGAGCGGCAAGGTCTGCTGCCGGCTCCTCCGAGGACGCAGAGCGGTTTGCGTCGTTATGGAGCGGACGCGGTGGCCCGCGTCGCTTTCATCAAGCAGGCGCAGCGCCTCGGCCTCACGCTCAAGGACATCCAGCAACTCACGTCGGCAGGTTCACGGAAGACTCGCGGATCGTGCGCGAGGATCCGAAACGTTCTGGCGGAGCGCATCGTGGATCTCGACGGCCGAGTGGCCGAATTGCAGCAGTTCCGGCAAACGCTGTGCGAGTACCTGACTGACTGCGATCGGGCGCTCGGTGCGGCAAACGATGCGGATTGCCCAACGGTTGAACGACTGACGCGGGAGACGTCGTGAGAATCGCTTGGGGCGCGATGGGAACGGCGTGTGTGGCCTCGCTTTGCTGCATCGGTCCCGTGCTCGGCGTTCTGGTGGGCGCCGGAGCGGCCGGAGCCATGGCGAGTCGGCTTCAACCGCTTCGCCCGTTTTTTCTGATCGCGACGGTCGCCTGCCTCGGCTTCGGGTTCTACACCGTCTACCGGCCGGGCGCGAACGCGTGTGATGCGGATGGCAATTGCGATCCGCGCGCGATCCGCCGGGCCAAAGCGTTGCTCTGGACCGCCGTTCTGGTTGCAGGTCTGTTCGTGGCATTTCCCTGGTATGTGAAGTTCATCATCTGACGCGAAGAAACGGAGTTGGCCATGCGTTCTGTCATCGTGATTGCGGGAACGGTTGTTGTCGGCAGTGTCATTGGGGTGTATGCGATGGCGCGGGTGCCCGCGTTTCGTGAGGCCCTGACGCACAGCGCCATCCCGACGCCTGCGCCGACGGGCACGAAAACGGTGACGCTGACGATCTCCGGCATGACCTGCGACGGTTGTACTGCCGCGGTGAAACTGGCCGCCCAGCGGATCGACGGCGTGAGCGCCGTCACGGTCGACTACGCGCAGGGTCGCGCAGACGTGACCTACGATTCAACGAAGACGAATCCGACCGCATTAGCGGCGACCATCAGTGAGAAATCTGGGTACGCGGCAAGTCTGGACTTCACGCGCGCGGTCAAGTAATCAGCGCGTAAAATGAGACCAGTCTCAGTTTTTGATTGACGACGTATTTGGTCGGGTATTAACGTCAAGAAGATGATGATCGTCGTTGCCGCCTCTTTTTGGGTTCTTGGGACCACTGCCACCCTCAGCCCTGCCAGTTTTGCGCCGACCCAGGCGGTCGCCGCGGCTTTTACCCTCCGAGGTGCTGTGGCGGATGAGACCGGGGCCGCTATTGCCGGCGCCAAAGTCACCGCGACTGCCGATTCGGGCCCGCTGACGACGACGACTGACTCGCACGGCGCGTTTTCACTCGTCCTGCCGAAGGGCCGGTATGCCGTGGACGTGTCAGCGCCTGGATTTCGTCACGCCGGCGTCCGTGTGACGGCCTCCGAGTCCGGAAGCGAGCGCCTCACGATCGTGATGCAGGTCGAACAGGTTCGAGAAAGCGTCACTGTTTCAGGCTCGACCGGTTACGCGGCTCCGGCCATTTCCACCGCAACCAAATTGCCGATCCCGCTCGGCGACGTGCCGCAGTCTGTCACCGTTATCACAAAGGAACTGATGCGAGATCAGTTGATGACCAGCGTTGGCGACGCCATGCGCTACGTTCCCGGTGTCGCCGTCCATCAAGGTGAGAACAACCGGGACCAGGTCATCATTCGTGGGAACAGCTCATCGGCGGACTTCTTCGTAGATGGCGTCCGTGACGACGTGCAGTACTACCGCGATGTGTACAACCTCAGCCGCGTGGAGGTGTTCAAGGGGTCCAATGCACTGACGTTCGGCCGCGGCGGTCTCGGCGGCGTCGTGAACCGCGTGGCGAAGCAAGCGCTGTTTCAGTCATTGCGCGAAGTCAGTTTGCAGGCCGGACGGTTCGGCAACAAACGAGCCACAGCCGACTTCGATCAGCCGCTCACCGGCTCTGTCGCCATTCGCGTGAATGGGATGTTCGAAGACTCAGACAGCTTTCGCTCGAACGTCGGCCTGACGCGTTACGGACTGACACCGACCTTGACCTTCGCGCCAGGGAATCGCACGAAAATCGTCGCCCGCTATGAGTACCTCAACGACACGCGCGTGGCGGACCGCGGCATCACCTCGTTCCAGGGACGGCCGCTGGAAGTCGATCCTTCGACGTTCTACGGAAACCCGGCCGACAGCCACGTCGCCGCGTCTGTGCACATCGGTTCCGTGACGATTGAACGGCGGCTCGGACCGGTCACGCTGCGAAACCATACGTCGATCGCGAACTACGACCGGTGGTATCAGAATTATGTTCCCGGTGCGGTTTCTGCCGATCGCAATCACGTGACGCTGACGGCATACAACAACGCCACCAAACGTCGGAACGTTTTCAACCAGACGGATACGACGTACTCCTTCACGACTGGCGCGCTTCGGCATACGTTGCTGGCCGGTGTCGAGGTGGGATCTCAGGGAACGGACAACTTCCGCAACACAGGATTTTTTAGAAATGCGACCACGTCGATGGCGGTCCCGCTCGCAGAGACGATGATCACGACGCCGGTCACATTTCGGCAGAGTGCCACCGACGCGAACAACCATTTACGAACGAACCTGGCGGCGGCGTATGCGCAAGACCACGTGCGGATCTCCTCGCACCTGCAACTGGTCGGCGGCCTCCGCGTCGATCGATTCGATCTTCGCTATCACGACAACCGGACCGGCATCGACCTGAGGCGGCCCGACAATCTGGTATCTCCACGGGTTGGCGTCGTCTTCAAGCCTCTGTCCTCGCTTTCTGCTTACGGCAGTTATGGCGTGACTCATTTGCCGAGCTCGGGCGACCAATTCTCATCACTGACGACGATTACCCAGCAGGTCGAGCCGGAGAGGTGCAACAACATTGAGCTCGGCGTGAAGTACGACGTGCGGCCGTCGCTCGCGTTCACCACGGCTCTCTATCGACTGGATCGCACCCACACGCGTGCCACCGACCCAAACGATCCCGCGCGAATTGTCCAGACCGGCAGTCAGCGGACCAACGGGTATGAGATCGGCCTCAACGGTTTGCTGACTCAGGCGTGGAGCGTCGCCGGCGGGTATGCCTATCAGAATGCGGTCGTGACGAGCGCCACGGTCGCCGCCAAGGCCGGCGCCCAAGTCGGCCAGGTCCCTCATCACACGCTGTCGCTGTGGAACCGGTACCAATTCCATCCGCGGCTCGCGGGCGGGATCGGCATTCAATATCGCTCGGAGATGTTCGCCGCTGTGGACAACACCGTTACGCTGCCTGGCTATGTGCGGGTCGACGGCGCCGCGTATTTCAACGTGAATCGGCAGCTTCGGCTGCAGGCCAATCTCGAGAATGTATTCGACCGGCGGTACTACATCAACGCCGACGGCAACACGAACATTTCGCCCGGATTTCCGCGGACACTGCGGCTGGGGCTGACCGTTGGGTTCTAGACAGACAGGTGGCCGTGTGCCATCGACCATCAGGCGCGTGATCGATCACGCGTTCGCCAGCGCGCCCGCGGCCATAGCGACGGACCGGGTCCGTGCGCGCGTACCGTTTTTTTAAAGGCGGAAGCCGAGGCGATGCACTGCACGCCACACTGTGACGAGACTCACCGCCGTGGGCAGCGACGCCCCTGGACTGGCGCAGGCGCTCGCGTCGTTCCCGAACGCGGTGGCGTTCACGAAGCTGCTCGAGAAGCGATACTACTGAGCCGATCGCTACGTTCGCGCGGCTTCCTGCAGCTGCGCCAGCAGGTCTTCGAGCCAGTCGTAGCTGATCCTGCGCACTGTCAAGTCAGAATCTTACTGATCGCCCTCCGACTCATCGCTGGGCTTCGCCTGGAACGGGTACGCGCCCGTGGGGCGGTGAGGCGACGGAACGTAGAGCGAGAGGATCATCGCGGTCGAGAGGATGAGACCTGTTCCGAGCAACGATATCGCCACCGGAATTTTGTAGACCTCGATCAACAGCATCTTCAGTCCGATGAAGACCAGAACTGCCGCCAGGCCGTAGGACAGCAGGTGAAACCTGTCGCGCACGTTGGCGAGCAGAAAGTACACCGCACGCAGCCCGAGTACGGCAAACACATTCGACGTGAGCACGATGAACGGATCCATGGTGATCGCGAAAATCGCCGGAATAGAGTCCACGGCAAAGATGACGTCGACGATGCCGACCAGGACAATGACGATGAAAAGAGGCGTCGCCATGCGCACGCCGTCGATCCGTGTAAAGAAGCGCTGGCCGTCATAGGCCGGCGAAATTTTTATCCGGCGGCGAATCCATTGGAGCGCCGGGTTTGATTCGAGATCCGGCTCCTTGCCGGCGGCCCACCACATCTTGATGCCCGTGAACACCAGGAAGGCGCCAAAGACGTAGAGCAGCCAGTGGAACTGCGCCAGCATCCAGGCGCCGATCAAGATCAGGACGGCGCGAAGCGCCAGGGCGCCGAGGATCCCGATGATGAGCACGCGCTTCTGAAATTCCTCCGGCACGGCGAAATACGTGAAGATCATCAGGAAGACGAAAATATTGTCGACGGCCAGCGCCTTTTCGATGACGTAGCCGGTGACGAATTCAAGCGCTTTGCTTTGCGCCAGGGACCGTACCGCCGCATCGTCGCTCATCCCGCCGAGGTGCCACCACAGCCACCCCACGAACACGCCGCTCACGAGAACCCACACGAGCGACCAGATCGCCGCCTCGCGCATCGTCACCTTGTGCGCGCCTTGTCGCCGCATTGCGAAGAAGTCGACTGCGAGTGCGATGGCGACGAAAAGCGTAAACAACGACCACATCAGCGGAGTGCCGATCGAATTCACAGAGGATCTCTACGGCGGCCGGCGCGCGCCAGAAAAATTAAGGTTGGCCCATGTCGGTCTTGCCCCCACGCTGTGAGGCGTGGACCGCGTGCCGGGAAAATCGATCCGGGCGCCGCCG
This sequence comes from Vicinamibacterales bacterium, assembly GCA_046598935.1. Taxonomy (GTDB): domain Bacteria; phylum Acidobacteriota; class Vicinamibacteria; order Vicinamibacterales; family SCN-69-37; genus SCUN01. Next base: position 8,878 of record JBKJHW010000113.1, read on the forward strand.
GATCGGTTTTCCGTGATGACGACACGGCGGAGGCGCATTGCGCGACCCGGCTACTCCCCGTAGGAGGCAGACCAATTACAGCAGAGCGCCCATCGCGAGGTCAAGAACGATAAAACGAGCAATTGGGGACATCGGCGCCAGACCCGCCCCGAGTACCGTCCTTATATGACCTGGCTCACCTGGCTCATCCTGGCCGTGATCGTTGCTGCCGTCGCAGCCGTCACCGGTATTAAACCGAAAGGCACACGGCACGTCGCGCGCACAAGCTTGATGGGCGTCGCGCGAGTGTTTCTGCTGATCATCCTGATCGTGGTGATCTATCAGGCATGGCGGACGTACTAAGCACCCAATTCCTGGCGCAGGCTTGCAGTCGCCCTTCGCGCACGCGCCAGCAGTTCCTGCCGGGCTCGAGAAAGGGGCGCGCAAACGCCGCCATCAGTCGGCGAGCCTCGTCCGTAATTTGCGATTGATCAGCCACGCGATTACGAGCGGCACGGTCACAAAGAGCGCGACGATCGCCACGGTCTTCGGTTGCGGATCGCGCCAGATGTCGAGCACTTGCGAGCCGAAGCCCGCCAGACCGACGACCATGCCGAGCACGCCGAGAAAGCTGCCGACGAGAAAGTCGCGATAACGGATTGACGACGCGCCGACGGCCATGTTGATGAGCGCGAACGGCGCCGGCACTTTGCGGATGATGAACACCGCGAGCACGCCGTTCCGTTTCAGGCGGCGCGTCAGCCGCAGCACCCGGCCGCCGCCGATCTTTTCGATGCGCCCGCGGCCGAGCCTTCGGCCGAGCGCGAATGCAACGGACGCGGCACCGAGACAGCCCGCCATGCCGTAGAGCGGGCCGAGCACCGGACCGAACGCGACGCCGGTCGCCGTGACCAGCACCGTCGCCGGCACCCAGCCGAGCGCAACGAATGCCAGCATGACGAGCGGCAACGCGTACCAGGCATACCGGTGCGCCTCAAGCCATGGAAATATTTCCGACCCCGGCACATCCCACCCCTCTGTTTGCCATCGTGAATCACGAGTGGTGGGCCGGATGTGCCGAAGCGGACAGGGGCTAGCCCGCGTGTCGTGGCGCAGCAAGTGACGCCGCTAGCGCGGCAGGAACTTCTTCGGAAACTTCGCGACGACGGTGTAGTTCGGATCGACGATGTTCGCGACCCGAACCTCGCCGAGCTGCGAGGCGAGCTGGAACGCGTCCATCTTGTCGAACCCGTAGTCGGCGACCATCCACTCGATCAGCTCGACATAGGCGATGCGCATCGCATCGGTCAATGGACGAACACTGCCGGCGACCATGATGTGCGTGTCGTCTTCGATCCGCGGCCAACGGATCCGCTTGCCCTTCAACAGCTCGAACCGGAACGTGACGTCCATCGTGGTTTCGAGCCCCGAGCCGATGATCTCGCCGTCGCCCTGCAGCGCGTGGCCGTCGCCGAAGTAGAAGAGCGCCCCCGGGTGGAACACCGGCAGGTACACCGTGACGCCTTCGCGCACGTCGGCGGCGTCGAGATTGCCGCCGAAGTCGCCCGGCCACAACCCGCCGAACTGTTCCGCGCCGGCCGGCGCGACCGCAATGCGCCCCAGCATCGGTTTGAGCGGCACCTCGATGCGTTTGCTCTTTGACGCCGGCATGTCGAGGATGCCGACCATGCGCGCGCGGTCGAGTTGCCAAATGAACGCGCGCGCGGGCAGCGGATCGTTCAGCATGCGCGTGCGGCTGTCGCCGGCGACGCCGCTGATGCCGCCGGGGCTGTAGCGCGAGACGGCGATGTCGCGGTTCGGCGTGAGTTTGATGATGCGGATGACGAGCGTATCGCCGGGCGCTGCGCCTTCGATGTGGAAGGGGCCCACTTCGCCGGGCCACGCGCCGCCTTCGTAGTAGTCGCCCTTTTGTGAGAACGTCTGCGTCACGACCGTTGTGCCGGGCGCGATCCGCAGCACGGGTTCGCGTACCGCATAGGTGGGAACACCGGCGGTCGGCGTAAACGAAACCGTTTGTTGCCTGGCCGCGATGGGCGTGGCCAAAGCCGAAGCGGCGAGAATCAGCAAGACTGCGCGTAAATTCATGTCGCGGAGTGTAGCGTTGTTTCTAAAGGCTTCGGGCAGAAATGGCCCTTCCCCACAGAGCGGCAGTGCCTCCAAGGTTAGCTCGGCATCAGCCGGCGCACCTCAGCGAGGTCTGACGCCGACGGCATCCCGCAGCCTGGGCGATATCCAAACACTTCCGCCACGGTTTTCGATCCGAATCGATCGTCGAGCATCTCGAGATGATCGGCGCACACCATCGCCGGATGCGGCACGCCGCAGGCGCGGCTGAGCGCGAGCACATCCTTGCGCAGCGTCAGGATGTAGTTGGCGAGACGCGCGGCTTTGAGTTCCGGATCGAGACCGCGCACGAGCCACGGGTTCTGCGTGGCGACGCCGGTGGGGCAGTGGTTGGTGTGGCATTTCAACGTCTGCAGGCAGCCGATCGCGAGCATCGCTTCGCGGCCGACGTTGACCCAATCGCAGCCGAGCGCAAACGCCAGCAGCGCGGAATCCGGCATGCCGAGTTTGCCCGATCCGACGAAGAGGACTCGTTCCTGCAGGCCTTCAGCTTCGAAGATCTTCATCACGCGGCTGAAACCAACCTTGAACGGCAGCGACACGTGATCGGCAAAGACGAGCGGCCCGGCGCCCGTGCCGCCTTCGCCGCCGTCGATCGTGATGAAGTCCACGCCGCGCGCGCCGGGCGCCATCAGCAACGCCAGCTCTTCCCAGAACTGCGAATCACCGACGGCGGACTTGATGCCGACGGGCAATCCGGTTTCTGCCGCGACCCACTCCACAAAATCCAGCAGCTCGTCGGCGTTGCGGAACGAGCTATGCGTCGCAGGGCTGATGCAGTCGCGACCCATCGGCACGCCGCGGATCTCTGCGATCTCCGCCGTGATCTTGGCCTTCGGCAGCACGCCGCCGGACCCCGGCTTCGCGCCCTGGCTCAGCTTGATCTCGATCGCGCGAATCGAGGGCACGCGCAGGACGACGGCTTTGAGCTTCGGCATGCTGAATCGGCCATCCAGCTCGCGGCAGCCGAAGTAGCCGCTGGCAACCTGCCAGATGAGATCGCCGCCGTTCACGTGGTACGGCGACACGCTGCCTTCGCCTGTGCTCTGCAAACATCCGGCGATCGCCGCGCCGCGGTTGAGCGCTTCGACGGCGGCGCTGCTGAGCGATCCAAAACTCATGCCCGAAACATTAACAACCGACGCCGGTCGAAATGCCTTCGGTCGTTGTCTCGCCGCGCCCAACACCTTCGCGCACGGAATCTTGAACTGCGCATCAAAAGACGGATCGCCGGGGAAGAGCGTCGCTAGCGGAAACGTGTTGTGCTTGATGATCAGGTAATTCGGCCGAAGCTCCATGTCGTTGTCGGAGCCGAAGCCGAAGTAGTTGTTCTGCTTTTTCGCCGACGCGTAAATCCAGGTGCGCTGGTCGCGGCTGAACGGACGCTCCTCGTCATTGGCGGCAACGATGTATTGCCGAAGCTCGGGACCGATGGTTTCGATCCAGTAACGGAAATGACCGACGACGGGAAAATTGCGGAGCAGCGCGTGCTGCCGCTGCGCAAGATCCATGAGCGCCACCAGCACCAGCACGCCGACAATCAGAACGACGAACCACATGGCCGCGATGTTACTCCTGCACCCGGACCGGCATCTTGCTCAGTTTGTCGTAGAGCCGCGCTTCAGCCCGGACCGGCCACCAGTTCGTAGAGGAATATTTCGAGCGGCTTCCACATGGCGACCCATCCGCCGATCAAAATGCTTTCACTGAGCAGTCCCGCGAAATGCGAGTTGTCCAGCCAGTCTTCCACGCGACTGCCAGCCGTGATCGACAGCGCCATGCAGACAATCCCGATGACGAGGCTGATCCGCCCGTTGCGGAACAATAGGCGAAGCTTCGTCCGTGTCGCTTTCGCTCGCGCCCGGAAGAACTCGTGAACGCTGTCCGCCTCGGCGTTTCGGGGCGCTTCGCGCGCCCACTCGACGATGAACTCCTCGGCGGCCGGGTCGAGGTCTTTCTCGCGAAACGGGGAGGGGTCGATGCTGTTGAAGAGTTGCTTCAGACCGCCGACCCGGATCTCGATGGGGGTGCTCATGAACCCCACTCTGGCACCCGTCGGGAACTTTTTCTGTGCAGAACCCGCTGCGCGGGCAGCGCAGCAAGATGATCTTGTTGCGCGGATCGCTTCGGGCGACCGCGATGCCTTCGCGCGGCTGTACCGCGAGTGTCGGCCGGACCAGGCCGATCAACCTACAAGCTATTGAACGTGCGACGGTCGGACCCCGACCTGATGCTCTTCAAGGTCCCTGCGGACTACGCTGTCGTTCGCGGCGGCGGCCGCGGCGGCGGAAACTAAGGCTACGGGTCCGCGGCATAATTGACCCGATGGGTCGATTGGTCAGTCTGTGCGCGCGGGCAAGCGCGGCGTGCGCGCTGGCCGTGAGCGTCGGTTGCGGGTCCGCGTCAAACGACGCGGCAAAGGCCCGGCTGGACGGAAAGCCGGTCACTTACACCAAAGACATCGCGCCGATTCTCTTCGCCAACTGCGTGTCATGCCATCGCGATGGAGAAGTCGCGCCGTTTCCGCTGATGACATTCGCGGACGCCGCGACGCACGCCAAGGAGATCGGCGAAGTGACTCACGCGCGACAGATGCCGCCGTGGATGCCCGAGGGCGGCGAGTTTCCGATCGAAGGCGACCGCCGGCTTCGCCAGGATCAAATCGATCTGATTCAGCGCTGGGTGTCGGGCGGAGCCATTGAAGGCAACGCGGCCGATCTGCCGAAGGCGCCCGTGTTTGCGGGCGGCTGGCAATACGGCACGCCGGACCTGGTCGTCGGCGCGGCGAAACCGTTCGTGCTCAAACCGTCGCCGCGGGATGTGTATCGCAATCTCGTGATCCGCGTGCCTCTCGATGAGACGAAGTACGTTCGGGCCGTCGAATTCAAGAGCGGCGGCGCGCCTGTGCACCATGCGGTGATTCGCGTCGATCGCACCACGACATCGCGGCGGCGTGACGGCAAGGACGGACAGCCAGGCTTCGAGGGCATGTCGCGCGAAGGCGCGCAGGATCCGGGCGGGCATTTTGTCGGATGGGCGCCCGGCCGCGGGCCGATCGTGACGCCGAAGGATATGCCGTGGCGCCTCGACCGTGGCGCCGACATCGTCATCGAAGTGCATCTCATTCCCGGAGACGCGCCCGTCGAGGTCAGGCCGACACTCGGGCTGTTTCTCACAGACACGCCGCCGGCAAAATCACCGCTCACCGTCCGGATGGGCTCGCAGGCGATCGATATTCCCGCGGGCAAGAAAGACTTCACGATCACCGACTCGTACACGCTGCCGGTGCCGGTTGAGCTCCTCAGCGTGATGCCGCACGCGCACTATCTCGGCAACGAAATGATCGTCAACGCGTCGCTCCCGGGCGGCGCCGTGAAGTCGCTGATTCACATCAAGCGATGGGATTTCCACTGGCAGCAGAATTATCGCTACCCGACGCCGATCGCGCTGCCGGCCGGGACGACAATCTCGCTGAAATACACGTTCGATAACTCCGCCGAGAACCCCAACAACCCGACGCATCCGCCCGTCCGTGTGAAGTTCGGGCCGAACTCAACGGACGAGATGGCCGAGCTGGGGTTGCAGCTCCTCACGCAGTCGGCGCCCGACGCCGAACGCATCTTCAGCGACTTCAACGCGCGCGCCGACAAGTCGAGCCTCGACCGTGCCGAAAAACAGGTTCGCAACGAGCCGAACAACCCGGATCACCTGGCGTTTCTCGGCAGCCTCTATCTGTCGCTGGGCCGCACCGCCGAGGCGGTGACGCTTCTCGACCGGGCGATCCGGCTGAACGACAGCACGGACGATGCGCACAACGATTTGGGCAACGCGCTGATGTCCGCCAACCGGCTCGCCGAGGCGCTGCCGCATTTCAGGCGCGCGGCCGCGCAGGCGCCGCGTGACGAGCGCGTGTTTTACAACATGGGCAACGCGCTCGACCGGCTCAACAAGCCCGCCGAGGCGGTGGCTGCTTACAGCCGGGCGCTGGCCATCAATCCGGATTTCACCGACGCACACGTCAATCTTGGAACGATGTTGCTGGCGCGCGGACGAGCGAAGGAAGCGCTGCCGCACTTTCAGCGTGCCGTGGAATTGGAGCCGGCATCGCCGCAGCTGCTCAACAACATGGCCGGGGGCCTCGCGGCGTCTGGAAGATTCGCCGAAGCGATGCAGTACGTGCGCCGGGCGCTTGCGATCGATCCGCGCTACGCGCCGGCGCTCGACAACCTGCGCCGGCTGCAGAGCATGGGCATTCGGTAACGCGTCGGGCTAGGAGAGCAGCTTCTTGCCGTCGGTGCGCGGCGACGCGATCACCAGGCCAAGCGCCACTTCGCGCTGCGCCGTGATGCAGGGTTTCGTGGAGGCTTCGAGGCGCGGCGTGCAGCCGCGCATCAGCTGCGCCGCGCGTAGGGCGCAGATGCGGACGAACTCGAACGCGTTGGCGTCGGCAGGGCGACGGCGGGCGATTACTGTCATGTGTGACCTCCAGAATGCGGAACGGTCACGCGCCATCGGTATTGGTGAGGCGTAAAGGATCCAGCAAAAGTATATGCGATTGTCCCCGTCGGCGACACGATCCAGCGGCAGGCAACGTTCTTCGACCCGAGTAGTTGTGGTAAAAGCTCCTAGCTGGTGCCCCACATATTTGAGTTGGCCCCGAGCGCTCGGGCCAAGTGCCGGGGATGCGGCGTGGCGATCGCGAAAGGCGAGCTGCGCTTCGGCGGCCCGAAGCGTTCATCGCCGCCTTGCCGGACGCCACCGCCGAAATTGAGGGGAAAGACCTGCTCCTCCACGAAGCCGAGCTGGGCGTGGCGCATCGGCGGCTGCCGCGGCTGAGTACGGCGGAACGGGCATCGACCGGCCGCGCCAGTTGCCGCGCGTGCAAGGCGCTCATTGCCAGGGACACCTGGCGCCTCGCGCTGGTGTTTTACGAAGAAGGCCGCGTCATGCCGTCCGGCTTCGTGCATGTCGGGTGTGTGCCGTCATACTGCGAAACGGACGCGGTGATGCCGCGCGTCCGGCATTTCTCGCCGGCGCTGACCGAGAACGACGCGGCAGAGATCGCCGCCGCCCTGATTCCGGCCTAGCTCAAAGAAATCCGTTACGCTTGCCGATGCGCCGCCGCCTGCTCGCCGCTGTTCTGGCAATCGTAGTTTCGGCCGGCTGCGGGCGCGCTGCCGTCAATACGGGGCCGCCGCCAAAGACCATCGTGAGCGCCGGCTGTCCGTTCGAGGGCTGCCAGTACGGCAAGTGGACGGCGACTCGCGCGATGGATATCTATTCGCAGGTCGCTGGATTGCAGATCGATTTCGACCTCTTCCCTGGCGATACCGTTGAGGCCGAATCGGGCGAGATTTATTCGTCGCCGCGGCGCGCCAAGGTCGTGACGGCCGGCCCCGACGATCGTGCGGAGGGCATTCAGAACGGCGACATGATCTACGTCCTCTACCCGATGGGGGAGGGCGCCGTCGCCGTGTGGCAGAACGGATTCGTGAAGGCCGGCTCGCTCGATCTGGTTTACGAATACGATCCGCCGCTACAGAAAGATCAGGCGCCGCTCGAATGGACGTGGTGGGTCAAGGTCAAGCTCGTCGACGGCACGATCGCGTGGCTCAAGAACCCGCGGAACTTTCGCGGCACGGACAAGCGGGGCGGATGATGACGCCCGAGCAATTCCGCCGCTACGGCCATGAGCTCGTCGACTGGATCGCGGACTATCGCGCGAACGTCGGGAAACATCCAGTGATGTCGCGCGCGGAGCCAGGCGATATCAAGCGCCAGATTCCGGCCGAGCCGCCGCAGAAAGCCGAGAGGTTCGCGGACGTCCTCGCCGATCTCGATGCCGTCGTCATGCCGGGTCTTTCGCACTGGCAGCATCCGTCATTTTTCGGCTACTTCCCGTCGAACGGCCTGCTGTCGAGCGTGCTCGGCGACTTCGCCAGCACCGGCCTCGGCGTGCTCGGACTCTCGTGGCAATCCAGCCCGGCGCTCACCGAAGTTGAAGAAGTCGTCACCGACTGGCTGCGGCAGATGGTCGGCCTCTCGCCGGCGTGGACCGGCGTCATTCAGGACACGGCATCGACCTGCACGCTCATCGCGCTGATCTCGGCGCGCGAGCGCACGACTAACTACGGGCTCAGCCGCGGCGGCATGCAGGCCGAGCCGAAGCCACTCGTCATCTACACAACCGCTCACGCCCACAGCTCGGTCGAGAAAGCTGCACTCCTCGCCGGCTTCGGCCGCGCCAACATCCATATCGTCGATCACGACGGGCGCTTCGCGATGAAGGCCGATTCGTTGAAAGCCCTTGTCGCGCGCGATCTCGCGAACGGCTCCACTCCGTGCGCCGTGGTGTGTACGACGGGGACGACGACGACAACGGCGTACGATCCGCTGGAAGAGGTCGCGAACATCGCGAAGGCGTCCGGGCTCTGGCTGCACGTGGATGCGGCGATGGCCGGATCGGCGATGATCCTGCCGGAATGCCGGTACATGTGGGATGGCGTCGAGGCGGCCGACTCGCTCGTGGTGAATCCGCACAAATGGCTCGGCGCCGCGTTCGACGCGTCGTTGTATTACGTGCGGGATCCGCAGCATCTCGTTCGCGTGATGTCCACCAACCCGAGCTATCTGCAGTCGCCCGTCGACGAAAAGGTGAAGAACCTCCGCGACTGGGGTGTGCCGCTCGGCCGACGGTTCCGCGCGCTGAAGCTGTGGTTTGCGATTCGCGAGCAGGGCGTCGAGGGTTTGCAGGCACGCCTGCGCCGCGATATCGATAACGCAAAATGGCTCGCCGCCGAGATCAGCACGGCGACTGGCTGGAAGCTGCTGGCGCCGGTCGCGCTGCAGACGTTGTGCGTTCGTCACGAGCCCCCCGGATTCGGCATCGGACTTAGCCAGGAGCTGAGAGATGCCGCGCTCGACACGCACACCCGCGAATGGTGCGACCGCGTCAACAGGTCCGGCGCCGCGTACCTGACCCCGGCCACCCTGGACGGCCGGTGGATGGTGCGCATCTCTGTCGGCGCGCTCGCCACCGAGCGCGAGCATGTCGAAGAGCTTTGGAGAGTCTTGCAGGCCACGGTCACCGAGTGACGGTTGCAATTCTCCTGATTCAGCTCGTTCTCGCGCCGTCACAGGTTGTCTCGCGGCCGGCGCAACCATTACTTGATGTCCCGTTCGTCGCGCAGACGCCTGAGCTATGCGGCGGCGCCGCGGTGTCGATGGTGATGCGTTACTGGGGCCAGCGTGATGTGTTCCCGCAGGACTTTGCGGCGCTTGTCAGCCAGAGTGACGGCGGGATCTTCACCGGCGTGCTCGCGAAGTCCGTGAGCGACCGCGGCTGGGTTGCGCTGATCGGGCCCGCGGCTCGCGAGACGGGCCGCGCCCGCATTGGCGCCGAAATCGATCGGGGGCGCCCCATCATTGCGCTCATCGAGGTCGCCCCGCGCACCTATCACTATGTCGTCATCGTCGCCGCCACGGACAACGAAGTGGTCTTTCACGATCCGGCTCGCGGCCCGTTTCGCGTGATGGACTGGTTGAAGTTCGAACTCGCATGGTCGGCGGCGAATAACTGGATGATGGTCGCGCTGCCGCCGGCGGGATTTGTCGCGACCGCGCTGCCGGAAAGTCCGTCGGTCACAACAGCGGGTACGGCCGCGACGCCGGCGATGCCGTGCACCGCACTTGTCAACCACGCCGTTCAATCGGCGCTCGCCGGCGAGGTGGCGGCCGCCGAGCAGGAGCTCGCCGCGGCGATGCGGCTGTGCCCGGCCGACGCCGCGGCGTGGCGCGAGATGGCCGGTCTCCGGTTTTCGCAAAAACGCTGGAGCGATGCGGACGAGCTGGCGACGATCGCTGTGCGCAAGGGCCCAGGGGATGCGTACGCGTGGCAGCTGGCCGCGACGAGCCGCTATCTCATGGGCGACCCGCTTGGGGCACTCGCCGCGTGGAATCAGATTGGCGAGCCGAGGATCGACGCGGTCAATATTCACGGCGCGGAGCGCACACCTCTGCCGGTTATCGCGCGCGCCGCGGACCTGGCGCCGCGGACTCTGCTGACTCGAGGCACGTTCTCGCGGTCGCTTCGTCGCCTGCGTGACGTGCCGGTCGCTTCGACGGCGAGCATGAAGTTCGAGCCGGTGGCCGGCGGCCTCGCCAGGATTGACATCGTTGTTGTGGAGAAGCCGGCGTGGCCGACTGGCAGAACGGCGTGGCTGATGTTCGCCGCGCGGCCGGCCATTCAGCGCGAGCTGCGGTTGGACATCGCGGGGCTGTCGGGCATCGGCGAGTCGGCGTTTGTTTCCTGGCGATTCGCCAGCAACCGGCAGAAGGTTGGAACCGGACTTGCGTTTCCTTCGCCGCGCGGGCTGCCTGGAGTCACGACGTTCTCTGCGATGTGGGAGGATCAGACCTACGCGCCGACGGGGTCAGCCGGTGAACGTCGACAGGAGAGCCGGCGGCGCGCCGGTCTCGAGTTGTCGGACTGGGCGGCGGGCGGGTTCAAGTGGAAGGCGGGCGCCGCCTTCGATCGTTTCAACGACGCCGAGCACTTCGCACTCGACGCTTCTCTTGTCGCGCGGCCGGCGAGCGATCGTGCGGCGCTGATCCTCTCGACCAGCGCGTGGATGCCGCTCGGCGAGCCGCGAACATTCTCAACCGGCGGCATTCGGGCGGTGCTGCGATCCACATCGGATCGCAGCCGGCCGGTGCTGTCCGCCGTGGCGGAATTTCAGCGCGCCAGTTCGGCGTCACCGCTGGCCGTGTGGCCGAGCGCCGGAAGCGGCACCGGCACCGAGCGTGCGGCGGTTCTTCGCGGCCATCGTCTCGTCGATAACGGAATCGTCACCGGAAACGTGTTCGGCCGGCGGCTGGTGAACGGCTCCGTCGAGTACTCACATCCGGTTCGCGACATTCGCACGATGACGCTCTTTCTCGCCGGCTTTCTGGATGCAGCGAAGGCATCACTGCGCCGCGACAATCTCCCGGCGACGCCGGTGCTCGTCGATGCCGGCGCCGGTCTTCGCCTTCATCTGCCCGGCGGTCTGGGTGGCCTCCGCCTCGATGTCGCGCATCGGCTTGGTGCGGGCCGCACCGTTGTTTCCGCCGGCTGGATCGCGCCCTGGCCTCAGTAACCGGGCCCGGTCATGTGCCCTTTGGTACAGCCGCGTCCGGGGCCCGGGGTTACGCTCCTCCCATGCGAATCCGAACGATTGCAGTAGCATCCGTCCTATGCTCGATCCTCCTTGCCGGCTCGGCCTCGGCGCAGCAGCACATCGCCGCCCCGTCGCTCATGCAGCAAGCCATCGCTGATCAGACCGTCACCGATCAGCAGAACCGCGCCGCTGTTGCCGGCGTTCTCAAGCAGCCGCAGGTTCGCGAAGTGGCGAGCCGGCTGGGTCTCAACCTCACGAAGGCGGAGAACGCTCTCTCGACTCTTTCGAGCTCAGAGCTGGCGCAGGCGGCGACGCATGCGCGCACTGTCAACGCGGATCTGGCGGGCGGCAGCAACACCGTGATCATCTCGACGACCACGCTGCTGCTGATCCTCATCGTCATCATCCTGCTCGTCAGATAGCACTGCGCGTCGCACTTCTTTTCGCGATCGTATTCTGCGCAGCCGCCGGAACGGCGGCTGCGCAGTCTCCGGCGCGCTTGGCGTCGCGCGCCAGTTCGGCGCGCTGGCCAGCCAGCAATTAAGCCAGTAATTACCCGTGTCTTCGCACCGCGGGCACGTGGCGGTCGAGCCACACGACCGGGCTCAGACCGCCCGCGCTGGCGCGCGTGACGATTAGAACTTCAGCGGCGCGGCCGGCCAAGCCGCATCACCGCCGCAAACGCGGCCACCGGCGCGGCGAGCGCCCAGCCCCGCACCGCAATCGTCACCCATGTGTGAGCGGCAAGCGAGTTGAGCGCGAACAGACTGGCCACCTGCGCGACAACGAGAATCGCCAGTCCTCCAGCGAAGCGTTTCCAGCCTTCGCTGGAACAGGCAGCGATCCACAGCGCGAAGTACAAGCCTGTTTGAAAGGCGGGCAGGAACGCGATCGCTCCCTGCGGGTCGTCGAGAGGCATGCCCGCGACCGAGGCAATGAGGCGGAGATATGCCGGCCCGGCAAACGCGACGAAGAGCGCGCCGGCGCCGACGCCGCTGATGCCGAAGCCCAGTGCGCGGCGATCGCGATGGCGCCAGTATGCGGCGCCGAAAACGATCGCCGCGCCGGCGAGCAACTGGTAAAACGCATGGACAAAGAACGCTTGCGACGCGATCGAGTCCGGAAATGCGACGACAAGCAGACGCATGATGCCGAGCGCGACAAACAGCGGCGCGGCGGCCGCGATCCCGAGCGACAGGCGCTTCCAGTTCGACGAATACGCGAAGACTGCGGCGAGATAGATCGGAATCAGCGGCGTGACAACGCACTCGGCCGTCACCATGAATCCGCCGTGCGGGCCCCACAGGACGTTCCCGACGGCGAACGCCGGCACGCCGGCAACACTGAGAATCGCGGCTGCGCTTCGCGCAACGAACGCCGCAACCGCGATGATCGCGGCGTTGTTCATATAGAGCGGCGTGGCACTGATGAAGATCACCAGAAAGACGCCGGCGAGGATCACGAACCGGCGCGAGAGCCGTGGCTGCTCCGCGATCCTCGGCGTTGCGACTGGTTGAATGCCGCCTGCCGTCCGCATCCAGAACAGCACGTAACCCGCGATCGCGAGTGTCAGCGCCGCTGGCCACACGTAAAGATGCAGCGCGTTGAACCAGGATGGCGATGCGGCGGCGTTTCCGAGAGTGCCGATCCTGAGCACGTTGATGGCGATGATGATCGCGAGCCCGCCGGCCGCGCCTGCCGCCCGGCGGCTCCACTGCGCGGGGTACGCGAAAATCGCGCCCAGACACATCGCCATGGCGTCCGCGGCGCTGCACGCAAGCGTCACATCGATCGGAAGCGAGGGCGCACCGAACAGGCGCACCGCGAGCCCCGCCTGCGCGAGCGTCAGCGGCAGTAGCCAGTGCGTCTCAACCCAGCTCACGCGGAGCAGCCCGAAGACACCCAGGCTGATCGCGATACCGAGCAGGACGAATCTAATGCTGGATGTTGGCCAGCTGCGCGTGGCCGTCAGCACGTTGGATCTCCTCAATCGAAGTGCTCGACGTCCCAAACGCGTCCCCAGACTGAGTAGCGGTGGCGAGGCACGACTTGTGGGAACCCTATCCCGCAGCCGTCGCCAGCGGCTGTGTCAAATTGAACACCCGGGCCCCGGGGGAAAACAGCTCTGCATCCTGTGCTCTATTGAGCAGACAGCATTTCAGCCGTACGGCTAGTCTCGCATCAATGTCATCCATATTCTCTCGCTCTGCTGTTGCCGCTTCGGCGGTCCTGCTTGTCGCACTGGCGGGTGCTTCCAGTGCCTCTGCTCAAACGACGACGACCCCACAGGAGACGCGATCGGCCAAAACGACGGCCAGCGGCGACACGGGGCTGTTCTTCGTGCCAACCGCAGAGGTGCTTCCTGCCAAGAAGTTTTCCTTCAGCCTTTACCGTACGAACATCGACGACGGTCAGGGATTCACCGATATTTCGCACTTTCCCGTCACGGTCGGCATCGGCATCGGAGGTCGTTTCGAGATCTTCGGCGCCTGGAACGTGCTGACGCGCATCGACCGCGACACACGTCCGCTGTTCTTCGCGGCGTCCAAGCCCGAGGGCACCGGCGGCGGCATCACGCCGAACTTTCCGCTGCACCGAAACGAGTGGGTGAGCAAGTCCGGCGACCTTTGGCTCGGCGGTAAGTTCAACGTGATGTCGGAGGCCGATCAGAACCTCGCAGCCTTCGCGCTCCGCAGCCAGGTGAAGCTGCCCACGGGCAACACGTCGGAGGGCACCACGTCAGGCAAAGTGGACTTCCTCTTTGACGCGGTTCTCAGCAAGGAGCTCGGCGGCGTCGCGGAGCTGTCCGGTTACGGCGGCTATCTCGTTCGCGGCAACCCGGACGGCTACGACCTGACCAACAGCATCCGCTACGGCGCGGGCATCGGCTTCCCGACGCGCAAGAACTACGGCTTCACATTCACGGCTGAAGCGTTCGGCGAGTTCTACCAGAACAAGACGATCACCGCGCCGGCGGGTCTCCGCGGCACGGACGGCTCGCTCGTGCCGACCTCGACCCTCCTCAAGAACCCCTTCGTTGCCGCGCTCGGCGCGACCTACGAGTTCCCGAACGGCCTTTTCATCGGCGCCAATGCCAGCTGGAACATGACGATGAAGAGCCGCAACGACGCGGGCACGTGTCTCACCTGCAACGACCACACCCTCGACGAACAGGGTCTGAACTTCCGCATCGGCTACCACCCCGGCGTCCGCAAGTACGTCGCGCCCGCGCCGGCGCCTGTGATGCCCGAACCGGCCCCTGTTGTTGCCGCACCGCCGCCGCCCGCGCACACGCTGTCGGTGAAGGCGTCGTGCGACATCTGTGAAGTTGAAGTCGGCAAGGTCTCGACGGTCACCGCGACGGTCACCGACTCGATCAACTGCGCCGTGACCTACCAGTGGACCGCGCCGCAGGGCACGTTCACCAATGCCACCGCGCGCGTGACGCCGTGGACGGCCCCGAACCAGCCCGGCATGGTTCCGGTCACTGTCACCGTGACGTGCCCGACTGACGGCATGACGGCCAGCGACACCGTGAACATCAACGTCGTCCGCCCGGTCGTCAAGACCTACGCGTTCGACGACGTCTACTTCGACTTCGACCGTTCGACCCTCCGTCCCGACGCGCTCCGCGTGCTCGACGGCGCGATCGCCGCGATGAAAGACGACGCGACGCTCAACCTGACGATCGAAGGCAACACGTGCAACATCGGCACGGCCGAATACAATCTGGCGCTCGGCGAACGCCGCGCGAACGTCGTCCGCGACTACCTGGTTTCACAGGGCGTCTCGGCGTCGCGGCTGCGCACGCTCAGCTACGGTGAAGAACGGCCGAAATTCGACAACGACCGTGAAGAAACACGCCGCCTGAATCGTCGGGCCGTGCTCGTTGTCCGACTGGAGCGCTAACGCCATGTCACACCAGATGAAAGCGGTCATGACCAACATGACCAATTGGATGCGCGGTCTCGCAATGCTTGGCATCGTCATCGGCAGCGTGCACATTCCGCGCGCGGCCGTGGCGAACGGCGCCGGGTTGGCGACGGGCACCTACCAGATGCGCATCTCCGACGAACTGCCGACGGTCCCCGTCGGCCAGTCGCCGGACGCGGAGCGGTGGGTGGAGTTCGTGCAGGGCGGCAAAGTCGTCGCGAAGGAGATGGCTTCGCTGGTCTCCGACGCGGACATGGCCGCGATTGCCGAGGGCGCGCGCCCGAAGCCGGGCCGCACGCTGCTTCAGACGCTCCGCGGCGGTGATTACTTCCGCGTGTGGGTCAACAAGAACGGCATGAACTACCTGATCAACCTCGCCATCAAACCGGCGGTGAAGTAATGAACAAGTCGGTGATGTTCCAGCCGAGCGCCCCCTTGGTACTCGTGGCGCTCGCGCTGGTATCGATTGTTGGTTGCAACCGGAAAGCGGACATCTCAGCCGTTCCGCTCGGCTCGCCGGTGGAGGTCACCCGCCAGGATGGGGGCGTCGTCCGCGGCTCGCTGAAAGAGCGGGACGATCAGAACGTGAAGCTGACCGTAGGGAAAGCGACTCGTTCGATCCCACGCAAGGAAATCGCCAACGTCGAGGTGGTTGATCCGGCCACCGCTCCCGCGTTGCCGCCGCTTGCAAAGTTTCGCGAGTACACCGTGCCGGCAGGCACGTCAATCGCGGTGCGCATGGAGTCAGAGCTGGCCTCGAACACCAGCCGGGTCGGCGACCCGGTGACCGCTGTTCTGACAAAGGCGGAGTTCGTTGACGGCGTGGAGGTGCTCCCGGCCGGCAGCGTGCTTAAGGGTGTTGTTGAAACGGCAGAACCCGCGGGCGACGTCAAGGGCCGCGCGACCCTCGGGTTTAGGTTCAAGACGATTACCGTCGATGGAACCGCGTATCCGCTCTCAGCCAACGCCAGTCACACGGCAGCCGGCACGAAGAGCAGCGACGCAAAGAAGATCGGCATCCCGGCGGCTGGCGGCGCGATCATCGGCGGCATTCTCGGCGGCAAGAAGGGCGCCGTGATCGGGACTGTCATCGGCGGCGGCGCCGGGGCGGCCGTGGTCCTTTCGACAGCTGGACCAGAGGTGCGTTATGCGCGCGGAGCGGCACTGTCGCTCACGCTCGACAACGCAATTGATGTTCGGGTACCCATCAAGAGGTAGGTGTTTATGAAGCTCGCATCGAAATCGCTACTCACGCTTGGTTCGCTCGTCGTTGTTGTCTCGTTCGGAGGGCTCACGCTTTCCGCGCAGGGACAGGGACCGGGACAAGGCCGTGGCCGCGGGCGCGCTGTCGGGCAGCAATACAACACGCTGGCGGGCACCTACGAGCTGGACATGACGCAGGGTGACGACATCGAGCGTGCTGCGCAAATGGCGACGCGGTCGATGCCGGCCGCACAGCGCGAACAGGCGTACGAAAACCTGCTCGAGCGGCTGGACGCCCCCGATCTGATCTCGATCGAGCGGCGCGGCACCACCGTGAAGATGGGCTCGACGATCGCCGAGGCGACGACGTTTGAAGCCGACGGCCGGACGCGCGTCGAGAACGTGCTCACCGAGATGGGCACGACCCGCCGGCTTTCCACGCGCGCGACCATGATCGGCGAGCGTCTGTCGGTGACGTCCTCGGGGAATCGCGCATCCGACTTCGCCGTGACGTTCGAACCGCTGCAGGGCGGCAACCGCATGCTCGTGACGCGTCAGATCTACAACGCGAACTACGCAACGCCGGTTGTGGTGCGCAACTACTACACGCGCGTGTCGACGCAGCCCCGGTGGGACCTCTACACGGAGACTGACGACTACGACCCGCGCGCGGCGACCTACGACCCGCGCTATCCGAACAACAACCCGAGCAACAACCCCCGCGACAACCGCTCGGCCTCCATCGTCCCGGACGGCACGCGGATCTTCGCGATTCTCGATTCGCCGATCGACACGCGCACGGCTCGTGTCGGCGATCGTTTCACCATGACGGTTCAGGGACCGAACGAGTTTCGCGACGCTCGTATCGAGGGCGTGATCCGCAGCTCCAGCGTGTCGTCGACCGACAAGCCGGCGGATCTGATCATCGATTTCGACACCATCCGGACCCGCAATGGTCAGACGTCGCCGATCGACGCGACGCTGGATTCGGTTCGGAAGCCGGGCGGCGAGCTGCTTCGCATTGACGCGGCCGGCCAGACTGAGCGCACGAGCGGCCGCACCGAAACCGCTGTCCAGACCGGCGCGCTCGGCGCCGCGATCGGCGGGCTGATCGGCGTGCTGAGCGGCGGATCCAAGGGCGCGGTGATTGGCGCCGTGATCGGCGGCGCGGCAGGAGCCGGCGGTTCGATTCTCGCCAACTCCCGTGACCGATATCTCGACCTCCCGATCGGCACCGAGGTGACGATCGTCGCCGCGTCGCCGCGAGGCGGCAACTAACATTGAAGTGGAAGACGCCAGTCAACCTGGCGTCTTCCTAACGGATGTTCTTCAAAGGCCGCGTTGCGGCCTTTGTTTTCGATGAAACCGCGAGCTGGCCCAGATCCGTTTAGATGCGGATGTTCCGGGTTAGCATATTCCTGATGAAGCGGTCTCAAAACGTGGGCCCGTCGCGGAGCAGCCCCGCGAAGCCGCTCGAACTCCCGCCCTTTGATGTCCAGGGGTTCCTGGAGTCGTCCGGCGTGACCCGGAAGATCGTGGCCTACCGCCGCGGCGAGTTCATCTTCAAGCAGGGCGACCCGGCGAGCCACGTGCTCTATGTGATATCCGGCGGCGTGAAGCTGTCGCTCCTGTCGAAGATGGGCCGGCAGGCTGTTGTCGCGCTGCTGGGCCCCGGCGAGTTCTTCGGCGAAGGCGGGCTCGCGGGTCAACCGCTGCGGATGGGCAGCGCCAATGCGCTCTCTACCAGCGAGATCCAGCAGATCGATCTTGACACGATGGTCAAGGTCCTGCACCAGGAGCACGCGATGTCGGATCGTTTCATCGTCCATATGCTGGCGAGGAATATCCGCATCGAGCAGGACCTGATCGATCAGCTATTCAATTCGAGTGAGAAACGGCTGGCCCGCACGCTGCTGTTGCTCGCGCGTTACGGGAAACACGATGCCCCCATCCGGGCCATTCCCCCGATTTCTCAGGAGACGCTGGCCGAGATGGTGGCCACGACGACGTCGCGTGTAAACTTCTTCATGAAGAAGTTCCAGCGCC
>JBKJHW010000073.1:0-31985 GCA_046598935.1 Vicinamibacterales bacterium
CCCGGCGCCAGATGCCTGCGACGTCATCGATGTCGTTGCCGGCGCGCCACGAGCGCGCGAGCTCGATCATCGGAATCTCGCCTTCGCTTTTCACCACGACATCAACCGCCGGATAACGCGCGAGCACCGCTGCGCCGATCGGCCCGACTTCGGGCCCGCCAACCACGACGCGCACAGCCGGGCGTTCACGCCGGACGTCCGACGTGGCCGCCATGAGGTCGATGACATTCCAGAGGTAGCACGACAACGCGATGACATCCGGCGACGTTTCGCGAATCGCGGCGGCGATCAACGCCGGCGGGTCCTCAGGGTTGAACTCGAGAATGCTGATGTCGTCAGCGGGAATAGCCGCATGATCGACCAGCGCGGCTTTGAGATACAGCAGCGCCAGCGGCGTGAAGGTTGGATTCGCGTGCCGGGTGACGAGTGCGATGCGCACGGGCGCCGCTAGGCTTTAGTTGGACGATCGGGCGACGGAAGGTCGGGAAGAGACGGCGCCTTCGCATAGGCTGCCGCGCCCGAGGGGCAATGCTCGCACTTGGCGGCGGTCGTCGGACGAAGCGCGCGGGTCAGGCGGCGCGCGAGGATCGCTGCGCCGGCAATCGCCAGCACCGTCACCGCCGCATCCTGGAAAATCACCATTACGCTCTTAGGATACGCCCGCCAGCCGCAATCCCTGAAAAACAAGGAAGGCCGCGATCCAGGCGACCGTCGACATGTAGACGAGTTGCAGAACCGCATATTTCGCCTTGCCCGATTCGCGGCGCGTGACAGCCAGGGTCGGCAAGCACTGCATCGCGAGCACGAAGAACACCAGCGCGCTCGCGCACGTGGCCGGCGTGAACACCAAACTGCCGTCGTCGCGGGTCATCGTGCGTATGCGCTGCCGCACGCCGGCGTCGTCGGACGCATTGCCGGAGTCACCGGCAAGCACCGTCATCGTCGACACGAACACTTCGCGCGCGAGGAAGCTCGTCATCAGACCTACGCTGAGTTGCCAGTCGTAGCCGAGCGGACGAAAGACCGGCTCGACGACCTTGCCGACGCGTCCGATGATGCTGTTCGATTGCTGCGCCTTTGCTTGAATCGCGTCGGCCTCGGCGACCTGGCCTTGCACGCGGAGCAACTCGGCCTCAGGCACCGGGTTGGCGCGCGGGTACGCGCTGAGCCACCACATCACGATACAGATCGCGACGATGACGGTGCCGGCAGTCTTGATGAACGCGACGCCCTGATCTTTCGCCGTCAGCAGCGCGGTAACGATCGATGGACGCTTGTAGGTTGGCAGCTCCAGCACCATCTGGCGCGGTTCACCGCGAAACACCGTCTTGCCGAACAGCCACGCGCTACCGAATGCCGCCGCGGCGCCGAGCAGATAGCAGGACGCGAACGCGACGCCGGCAAGCAGAGGCCGCGTTGAGAACAGCAAACCCGTCAACAGCACGTACACCGGCAGCCGCGCCGAGCAGCTGATGAAGGGCGCGACGAGGATCGTGACGAGCCGGTCGCGCCGCGACGGAATCAGCCGCGTGCTCATGATGCTGGGCAGCGCGCACGCGTGCGCGGTCAGCATCGGCACAAACGCGTGGCCGGGCAGGCCGAACCGCCGGAAGAACTTGTCGTTGACGAACGCGGCGCGGGCAAGATACCCGGTGTCTTCGAGGAGGCTGATCAGAAAGAACAGCAGGCAGATCTGCGGAAGGAACACGACCGTGCCGGCGATTCCGCCGATCACGCCGTTCGACAGAAGTTCGGCGATCCGGCCTTGGGGTAGATACGCCGCGCTCAGGGACCCGAGATACGCGAACGTCTTCTCGATCAAATCCATCGGCACGGCAGCCAACGCGAAGAGCGTCCAGAACAGCCCGCCCATTACCAGCAGGAAAACAAGGGTGCCGGATACCGGATGTGTCAGAAATCGATCGAGACGCTCGGTGAACGGATCGGCCGCCGATTCGTGCGGTTTGCCTCCAGCCGACGCGAGCACCTCGTCGGCCCACTCGCCGAGACTTTCGGCATCGCCGAGCGGCGGCGGCAGCGGTGTCATGGTCTGTTGCCCGTTGGCGACGCGCTCGACAGCATCAGACAGCGCCGGCACGCCGATGCCCTTTGAGGCAACGACCGGAATCACTGCGACGCCGAGCCGTTGACCGAGCGCGACGGCATCAATGCTCACGCCGCGCCGCGCGGCGAGATCCGTCATGTTCAGCGCAATCACCATCGGTTTGGCGCTGAGCAGCAACTCCCCGACGAGGATGAGATTGCGGGAGAGATTCGTCGCGTCGACGATCACGATCAGCGCGTCCGCCGACGACTGGCCGCGCTCGCCGTGCAGGATCTCGCGAACGATCCGCGCCTCCGGTCCGTCGTAGCTCAGGCCGTACACGCCGGGCAGATCGATGACGTCCCAACCGTGTCCGTCGCCGCGCAGATGCTGCCCCACGCGCATGCTCGTGGTCGTTCCCGGAAAATTGGACGTTTTTGCCCGCACGCCGCACAGGCGATTGAACATCGTCGTCTTGCCCGTGTTGGGATTGCCGATCAGCGCGACGCGCGAGACGCGTCGCATTTCAGGGCGTTTCGCGCGACTCGGGGATGACGTAGATCTGGCCAGCCACGAACTTCGAAAGGCCAATCCGCGTTGCCCGCACCTGGACGATGCAAGGCTCCCCGCGTTTGCAGAGACGGACAATCGACGATGACGTCAAGCCCAGCGCCCGCAACAGATCGCGCGCCTCGGAGTCGAGCGAGGCTTCATGAAAGCGGGCGGCGCACCCCTCTTCGAGGTCGCACAGGCGGACGGGTGAGATGGGACAGTCTTTCAAGGACAGATAAAAGCGTATCACTAAACTGAGACGCGTCTCATTTATCGCGATCAGCCTACCGCCCAACCGCGGTGAGCCTCCAGCTTCGGCCCCGCACCGTCTTCAGTTGCACCTCCCTGCCGTCAGTTTCGAGCGAGATCGCGCCGTCGCGGTCGGTGCGGAAGACGTCGACCCCGTATTGGCGATAGCGCGCAAGAACGTCGGGGGCCGGGTGTCCGAACGTGTTGCCGCGGCCGACGCTCATGATGACGGCCTGAGGGAGCCACCCTCCGATGAGCCGTGCCGACGATGACGTCCGGCTGCCGTGGTGCGGCGCTTTGAGCACACGCAGGCGCGGCCTGGTCGCGATAGGGAGCGAGCGCTCGACGGCAACGCCGATGTCGCCGGTGAGCATCACGCTGACGTCGCCAAACGCGATACCCAAAACGATGGAGTCGTCGTTGCGCGTCTTGGGCCGCTCCCAATCCGGGAGGGGCGGACTGAGCACATCCACAGCGACACTGCCGACCTCCAGCGACTGGCCCGCGACGAGCCGTTCCCACGCGCCGCCGTGCGCAGCGGTGGCGACGCGGAGCTGCTGCATCAGATCGCTCCGGGCCACCGGCACGCCTTCCCAGACCTCGCGCGGCGCGAGCTGGTTGATGAGGCTCAACGCACCGCCGGCGTGATCGACATCCCCATGCGTGACCGCCAGCCAGTCGAGCCGCCGCACGCCAAGCGCCCATAACGCGGGGCGCACAACCCGCGTGCCGATGTCGAAGCCCGTCGCGCTGCCGCCCGCATCAACAAGAAGCGACCGCCCGGCTGGAAACTGTACGAGAATCGCGTCGCCCTGGCCGACATCGATGAACGTCACGCGCAGCCAACCCGCGCGCGGAAGACCAGCGGGCGGTAACACGGGCGAGAGCACGATGACTCCGAGCGACAGCGCGGCGGCACCGCCGAATGCAATCCGTAGTCTCGGCCGGCTGGTCACAATCGCGAGCATCGCGGCGAGGTAATAGCCGGCGGTCCAGGCGAGCGGCACAGGCGGCGTCTGCCATGCGAGGCGCGGCAGAATTTCCACAAGCCGCGCTGAATCGAGAATCGCCACGACGCCGAAGTGCGCGATGCTCGCAGCCATCGACGTGGCCGCTGCCGTCGTCGAGCCGAGCGTCGTGAGCGACACAACCGCGATGCCCGCGAGCTGCACGACGGCCATCGCCGGAATCGCGACGAAGTTCAGCAGCAGCCCGGCGAGCGTCACTTGCGAGAACACCGCGGCGGTCACTGGAATCAACGCGAGCTCGGCGGCGGCGGTCGCGGCAAACAGCATCGCAGCGGCCCGGCGCCACGCTGCGGGCTTGCCTCCCGGCTCGTCATGGCGAGCGGGTGGCTGCAACCAGTCGGCAATCGGCCGCGCGAGCAGCAGAATGCCCAACGTCGCACCGAACGACAGCCACGCGCCGGCATCAATCACGGTCAGGGGATCGAGCAGCACAACGGCCATCGCAGCCACGAGGAAAATGCGCCATGCCGGCGCCACCCAGCCGGCCGCCTGCAGCGCGAGCACGACGACGGCTGCGGCCACCGCACGTTCCACTGATGCCTGATTGCCGACGACCGCACCATACGAAACGACGACGCACATCGTCAGCGCCGCGACGAGGCGCCGGGACCGCACTGCGAGGCGGAGGACGGCCAGGCATACCATCGCGACAATCGCGATGTTGCCGCCGGAGATCGCGATGACATGAAATGTGCCCGCGCGTTGAAGCGCGAGTTCGGTCACCGCATCAAGGCTCGTGCGATCGCCGATCAGGATCGCGATGACGATGGCCGAAGAGGTCGCAGAAATCGGGCCGACGCTGCTCGCGACCGCCCGCCGAACGTAACGCCGGATCGCGGCGCCCGCTTCGCTGAGCCGGCTGCCGCGCCGGATCTCCACGAGCGCAGCGCTTTTCACGGTCCCGGTGATGTCGGAGGTCCGGCGTAAGCGCTGCCATCGTTCACTCGGCCCGCCGAAGTTGAGCCAGACCTGAGGGCGACGCACGAACACCGGCGCCGCAATGGCCCGCCCTCGTGTCCATGATCCGGCCGATGCCGCCGCTGATTGACCGCCGATCGAGATCGTTGCCCGGCCCGAGACTGATCGCCAGAGGACGCCGATGCGGGCGCGCGTGACGTCGACGGAGACCACCGCGGCATCGCCCAGAACGGCCGCGTCATCGGCGACGCGCCCTTCGAGCCAGACCGGCCCCGAGAGACGATCGTCGAGCACGGGCTCGAGCGCGGCGGCAAGGGTCGACTGGAGCGCCGCGTCCCGGGCGCGCGCGCCGAAACATCCAGCGGCGGCTGTCAGTACGAGAGCGAGGGCTGCCCTTCGGGCCCTGATCGGCAGCACGGCTGAAATCGACGCCGCCCCAAAGACCAGCGCGATTGCGGCACGCTGGTCGACGGGCGTGACGACGCCGATCGCGACGCCAAGGACGACAAGCAGAGGCACTGGCACGGCGATGTTGACTGCACGAGACCGGCCAACTGGCCCGTGGGAGCCGGGGACGCAGATTGCGTTTTTTGCCGAATTCGCCGCGTCGCGGCATTGCAGTTTCTGGATCGCGCCCCGGTCAGCTAGTCGTCGATCGTCCGGCGCGCCTTCTTGACGTCGCCGCGCTTGTGCTTGGATTGCAGGCGCTTCTCCTTCGACGACTTCGTCGGCCGGGTCCGCGTCCGCTTCTTGGGGCGAACCGTGGCCAGGCGCAGAAACGCGATCAGCCGCTCGCGCGCGGCTTCGCGGTTCTGCGCCTGCGTGCGGTGCTCGCGGCTGTCGATGACGAAATCGCCGTCGCCCGTGATCCGGTTGCCGGCGACGTGGATCAGCCGCTCTTTGACATCGGCCGGCAGCGAAGATCCGGCGACGTTGAAGCGCAATTCGACGGCCGTCGAAACTTTGTTGACGTTCTGCCCCCCTGGTCCAGACGCGCGGACAAAGCGCTCCTGAAGCTCATTCTCTTCAATGCCGATGGTTGGGGTGATGGCAATGCGCATCACCACAGCCTAAAACGACATCGGGTGTCGTTTTCCAGAAAACGACACCCGATGTCGTTTCCGGCCCACGCCGTGAGCCGGCTGCCAGCCGGCTCTGGCTCCAAATCCCAAGCCGACCACCGCTCCGAAGGTTCTCCTGAGGAACGGCGTGTGAAGGCAGCTAGCGTTTGCCGAGTGAAAATCCGACTGCGATTGCGGCGCTCCACTGGCCCTGCTTGCTCGGATCGTCGAGGTAGTAGGCGGCCTGCGCGGAAACTGTCGGCCTGGTGAGACCGAAGTGATTGCCGGACGACTGGTGGATCGCGACAGCGCCCAATTTCTGAATCTGGTTGAGTGCGCTGCGATCGCTGCGCGCCACGCTGTGGATCGGGCCAAGCATGAACTGACCGCCGCCCTCGAGCGGCTGCTGATAAAGGACGGTGGTTATTTGCGACAGAATCTGATCCCCGGCAACGGCGAGCAGGGTGTCGCGCGTCGGCTCGTAGAAGAACGGACCCGCCGCGCTTGATGCCCAGCGCTCGTAGAGCATCGTCGATCGGGCGACGAACCGGCCGGCTCGGGCCTGGAGCGTGGGCGAAACGTAGAGCCTGGTCGTACGGCCCGAAGCGGCGGCATCGCGGGCTTTGCGCGCGTCCGGATCAAATACGTCGAGCCGGCTTTCGAAACTGGTCAGCGAATGGAACGTGCCGAAGTATTGGCCCGCTTCGGCGCCGGCTTTGATCACGAGGAACGGGACCGGCGTGAGCTCAAGCCACCCGCCGAGCCGCGCCCCAGCCGGGGTCGCCGCCACGGTTGCGCCGATCGCACTTCGGCTACGGCGCAATGCCAGATCGAATGACTGCTGCAGGCCCGCGTTGTTGATGGAGGCGCCAAGCTGCCCGGTTGCCGTTTTGACCGAGGCCGGTTTGGGCGCCGCCGTCTGGGCCTTGGCGGTGGCGGCAAACAGCCCGAGGAGGATTCCGACGATTGCGATGCGTTTTGTCATGCCGCCATTCTGGGGATCTGCGACCGTGGAGTCGTGAGCCAAGCCTGAGGTTTCGGTGATTAGGTCGCTGAAATAGGGAAATAGGGGTCGGGAGTTATTTCGAAATAACTCCCGACCCCTATTTCTGATGGTATTCCTGCAGGGATTTTACTGAGATGCCCTCGTCGCGCAGCGCGGCGATCGCGCTCACCGTGGCGGCAGCGCCCGTCAGTGTCGTGATCGCGGGGACGCCGTTCAGCATCGCGATGCGGCGCACAGTGCGATCGTCGAAGAATGACTCGCGGCCGAGCGGCGTGTTGATGACGAGGGCGACGCGCTTGTTGAGAATCTCGTCGCCGATGTGCGGCCGGCCTTCATTGATCTTGTAGACGATCTCGACATCGAGGCCCTGCGCTCTGAGATACGCCGCGGTGCCGCGCGTGGCGATGAGCTTGAAGCCGAGCGCTGCGAGGTCGCGCGCGACCGGCACGACATTGTTCTTGTCGTTGTTGTTGACGCTGATGAACGCCGTGCCCGAGAGCGGCAGCCGGTTGCCCGCGCCAAGCTGGGCCTTCGCAAACGCCTGGCCGAACGATTCCGCGCCGCCCATGACTTCGCCGGTGGATTTCATTTCGGGCCCGAGCAACGTGTCCACGCCGGGGAATCGCACGAACGGGAACACGGGCGTCTTCACGAAGTGGCCCGACACCGTGAGGTCTTCCGTCATTCCGAGGTCTGCGAGCGTCCGGCCGACCATCACCTGCGCCGCGACCTTCGCCAGCGGCACGCCGGTGGCCTTCGAGAGGTACGGCACCGTGCGCGACGCGCGCGGGTTCACCTCGAGGACATACACGACATCGTCTTTTACGGCGAACTGCGTGTTCATCAGGCCGATGACGTTCAGGCCGCGCGCGATCCGGCGTGTGTACTCGCGAATCGTCGCCACGTGACGCTCGGGCAACTGCACGGGCGGGACCACGCACGAGCTGTCGCCGGAGTGGATGCCGGCCTGCTCGATGTGCTCAATGATCCCGCCGATCATCACCGCGCCGGTGCCGTCGCCAATACAGTCGACGTCGATCTCGAATGCGTCTTCCAGAAACTTGTCGATCAGAATCGGATGCTCGGGCGACGCATTGACCGCATATCGCATGTAACGCTCGAGCGAGCCCATGTCGTAGACGATCGCCATCGCCCGGCCGCCCAGCACGTACGACGGGCGGACCACGAGCGGGAACCCGATCTTCATCGCGACTTCCCGCGCCGTCTCCGGAGATGCCGCCATGCCGCTCGCCGCCTGCGGAATGCCCAGCTCCCACAGCAGCTTCGAAAAGCGCTCGCGATCCTCCGCGAGGTCGATTGAATCAGGCGACGTGCCGATGATCGTGACGCCCGCGTTGAACAGCGGCAGCGACAACTTCAGCGGCGTCTGGCCGCCGTACTGGACGACGCAGGACACGTCGGCCCCGTTGGACTGCTCGCGCTCGATGATCGCCGTCACATCTTCGAACGTCAGCGGCTCGAAATAGAGACGATCGACGGTGTCGTAGTCGGTCGAGACGGTCTCCGGATTGCAGTTGACCATGATCGTCTCGTAGCCCTCGGCCTGCAGCGCGAAAGCGGCGTGACAACAGCAGTAGTCGAACTCGATGCCCTGGCCGATGCGGTTCGGGCCGCTGCCCAGAATCACCACTTTCTTCTTCGGCGTCGGGTTCGACTCGCACTCGTTCTCGTACGTGCCGTACATGTACGGCGTGAACGATTCGAATTCCGCCGCGCAGGTGTCGATGCGTTTGTAGGACGCGCGAAGGCCCGACTCGGCGCGCTTCGCGCGGACGATGTCCTCTTTGACGCCGAGGATATTCGCCAGCTCGAGATCGCCGAAACCGGCGCGTTTGAGATCGCGCAGCAATTCCGCGGACATATCGCGAGAGCCGACGGCGGCGGCCGCGCGCGCCATGTCGGACATCTGCTGAAACTGCGTGAGGAACCACGGATCGATCCTGGTCAGGCGGTGAATTTCGTCGAGCCCCCAGCCGCGTTCGAGCGCGCGAAACACGGCCCACATGCGGCGGTCGGTGGGCACGCTGAGGTCGCGCTGCAGCGCGCCTTCGTCCTCATCTTCGAACGGGCCGCCCGGAACGGTCTGATTGAACAGCCGGCCGCTCGCCCCAAGCTCGAGCGAACGGAACGCTTTGAGAAACGATTCCTTGAACGTGCGGCCGATCGCCATCGCCTCGCCCACCGATTTCATCTGGGTGGTCAGCGTGCGATCCGCCTGCGGGAATTTCTCGAACGCCCACCGCGGGATCTTGGTCACGACATAGTCGATCGTCGGCTCGAACGACGCCGGCGTCAGGCGCGTGATGTCGTTCGGAATCTCATCGAGGGTGTAGCCGAGCGCCAGCTTCGCCGCGATCTTCGCGATCGGGAATCCCGTCGCTTTCGATGCCAGCGCCGACGACCGCGACACGCGCGGGTTCATCTCGATCGCGATCATCCGGCCATCCGCCGGATTCACGGCGAACTGGATATTGGACCCGCCGGTCTCGACGCCGATCCGCCGGATGATCCGGCGCGCGGCGTCGCGCATGCGCTGGTATTCGCGATCGGTCAACGTGAGCGCCGGCGCCACGGTGATCGAGTCGCCGGTATGCACGCCCATCGGATCGATGTTTTCGATCGAGCAGATCACCACGAAGTTGTCCGCGCAATCGCGCATGACTTCGAGCTCGTATTCCTTCCAGCCGATCACCGACTGCTCGACGAGGATCTCGTGCACGGGGCTCATGCTGAGACCGCGACCCGCGATTTCGCGAAACTCTTCGATGTTGTACGCGATGCCGCCGCCGACGCCGCCCATCGTGAACGACGGGCGGATGATGATCGGAAACCCGATCTCTTCGGCCGCCGCCACCGACTCATCCATCGTCTTGGTGACTTTGCTCTTCGGAACGTCGATGCCGATATCGCCCATCGCGTCTTTGAATTTCTGACGATCCTCGGCGAGCTGGATCGCCTCGATCTGCGCGCCGATCAGTTCGACCTTGTACTTCTTGAGCACGCCCTTCTCGGCGAGTTCGATTGCCAGGTTGAGCGCCGTCTGGCCGCCGACGGTCGGCAGCACGGCGTCGGGCCGTTCCTTCGCGATGATCTTCTCGACGACGTCGACGGTGAGCGGCTCGACGTACGTGCGATCCGCGAACTCCGGGTCCGTCATGATCGTCGCCGGGTTGCTGTTGACGAGAATCACCTCGAGGCCTTCGTCGCGAAGCGCCTTGCACGCCTGCGTGCCGGAGTAGTCGAATTCGCATGCCTGCCCGATGACGATCGGGCCGGATCCCAGGACGAGAATGCGCTTGAGATCGGTCCGCTTAGGCACGCGTTTCCATTTCTCCGAGGAACTGAGCGAACAGGTAATCCGCATCGTGCGGACCGGGCGCGGCTTCGGGGTGGTATTGCACGCAGAACACCGGCTTGTCGACGTGGCGCAGCCCTTCGACCGTGCCGTCGTTCAAGTTGAGGTGCGTGACCTTCAAGTTCGACGGGAGCGAGTCCGGATCGACGGCAAACCCGTGATTTTGCGACGTGATCTCGATCTTGCCGGTGCTGAGATCCTTCACCGGATGGTTTGCGCCGCGATGGCCGAACTTCATCTTAAATGTGTTCGCGCCCATCGCCAGGCTGAGGATCTGATGGCCGAGGCAGATACCGAATACCGGCACATCGGCCGTCACGAGCGTCCGGGCGTTGTCAATTGCGTAGTCGAGCACCGCCGGATCGCCGGGGCCATTGCTCAGAAACACACCGTCGGGTTTGCCGGCGAGCAGTTCCTTCACCGGCGTATCCGCCGGGTATACGCGGACGTCGCAGCCGTGCGCGGTGAACCGGCGCAGGATGTTGTATTTCATGCCGTAGTCGTAGGCCGCAATCTTCAGCGTGCGTCGCGAGTGCGCCGACGGCGCGAGCACGTAATCCGGATCGTCGGCCGGCGGCGCCCAGTCGAACGGGGCCGCGCACGTGACCACCTTCACGTGGTCGCTGCCTTCCATCTGCGGCAGCGCCCTGGCTTTAGCGACCAGCGCATCCGGATCCGGCGATCCGGTCGCGATCACACCCCGCATAACGCCGCTCGAGCGCAGCACCCGCGTCAGCTCGCGCGTGTCGATGTCGGAGATGGCGACGATGTTGTTGTTGATCAGGTAGTCGCCGAGCGTGCCGTCGGCGCGCCAGTTGCTGGCAATCGGCGACGCGTCGCGGACGATGAAACCGCGAACATGCGTTTTGCGCGACTCGTTGTCTTCGTCAGCGACGCCGTAATTGCCGATCTCGACAGAGGTCATCGCCACGATCTGGCCGGAGTACGACGGGTCCGTCAGGACTTCCTGGTACCCCGTCATCGCGGTGTTGAACACGACTTCGCCGCCGGTTTCGCCGATGGCGCCCGCGGCTTTGCCGCGAAACCATTGCCCGTTTTCGAGTGCGAGTATCGCGTCCACTGCCTTCATCTTATTTCGAGCGTCACGGCAACGCGCGCCGTCTCGCCGGCTTTCACCGTGAAAGTTGAGTCGAGCGGCTTGTAGCCGTCGAGTTCGAGCCGAAGCGTGTGCCGCCCGGGCAAGAGACCGGGCACGCTCGCCGGAGACTGCCCCACGGCGCGACCATCGATCGTAATGCGCGCGCCGCGCGGGCGCGAATCAATCGAGACCGAGCCGGTGGTCGCGCCGGCCGCGGCCGGCGGTGCAACAGCGGCACGAGCGGCCTTGAGCGCGACTCTCACGGTGATTGACGGCGCCCGGCGCGACAGCACGACGCGCCGCGTCTCGCTCGTGTAACCGGGGCGCGCGATGACCACTGAATGTGCCGCCAGCGCGAGCGCAGACGCCGTGACCGGCGTTCGCCCGGCGGGCTTGCCGTCGATCGTGACCGCCGCGCCCGTTGGCACGCTGCGAATGCTGATTCGTCCCAGCAGAGGCGTGTCCGCCTTCGCCGATGCCGGCGCCGGAGTTTCATTCACGGCGACCTCGGTATCGGATCGCCCGGCATCGTTCGCAGCCGGTTCCGCGGCGACAGCGGCGGGCTTTTCGGCCGGCCTCCCGCCTGGGTTGTCGGCGGGCGTCGCCACAGGCGCCGGCAGAACGTTGGCGTAGCGCGACAGCATCCACTGGTGATCGATCGCGGCGCCGAGAATCAGGCACGCGACCGCCACCGCGATCATCGGTCCCCAGGCAATGGGCGGCGGCAAAGGAAAGTCCGGCGCCGGCGTCCGAATCAGTTCGGGTTCAACGGATCGGAATCTCGGCTCCGGCTCGACCTCAGCCGGCGTGTTCGCCGCGCTGTCGCGGCGCTCGAGCGGTTTCACGACCGGCATCGCGACCGTGCGCGACTTCGCGCGCCGATCGACGGGAACGGGCGTCGGTTGCCGAGAGGCCGGCGCCGAAGTGAGGAGGTCAGCCTGCGGTGCGGGTTCGCCGGCCGGCGCTCGGGTTGGGGCCGCGCGCGGCGCTGTCACGACCGGTTCGGGCATCGCGCCAGGGTCGCCGAGGGCTCCGACAAACTCAACCGCGGTCGAAAATCTCTGCGCCGGCGATTCGGCCAATGCCCTCGACAGCACGCGACGCACGTGCGCGCGAGTCTCGGGCGGCATTGACGAAGGCAGCGCGCCGTCCTGTTCGCTTGGGCCAGCGGGCCGACGGCCGGTGAGCAGTTCATGCGCGATTGCGGCAAGTGAATAGACATCGGCGCGGATGTCCCATGATTCCCCGCTCGCGCGCTCGGGCGCGGTGTACGGGCGACGAATCGGCGGCCTGGCGCCGATCGTTTCGAGCGCGGGCACGACTCCGAAGCCGGTGATCGCGACGTCGCCCGTGTCGGGCGTGACGAAGATGTCGCGCGGATGCAGCGCGCCGTGCCCGGACGCCGGACCGCCCGACCACGCTTCGTCGATCAACGCAGCCGCGCGTTCGAGAATCGGCAATGCGGTCTCGAGCGGCGCGGGCGCAAGGTGGCGCAGCGCGACATCGAGCGTTTCACCGGCCAGATAATCGGTCGCAAGATACGCCGACGTGTTTTCGAGCCCTGCCGCGACAATTCCTGGCGCACCGGTCAGGCGGCGCAGGCCGTCGGCCAGGCGCGCGACATCTTCGGGCAACAAATCGAGACGAAACACTTTGACGGCGACGAGTTTGTCGGCCTGCGGATCGTATGTGCGGAAAACGGGGCCGAGAACGCCGCTGCCGATCTGGTGAAGCACCCGATAGGGCCCGAAAGCGGGCGGCGGTGTGAACGAGCCGGACTCGTCGAACGGCAGCGAGGGAACTCCTTTGGCGATCCAGAGAATAGTAACACGCCGACACCTGTAGTAGATTCGCCAGATGCAGTCTCCCGCCGCGCCCGCAACGAGTGGTGCCGTTCGCCAGTCGTTCGACGTCGGCCGGTTTTCATGGATTCGCCCGCTCGTCAGCGCGTATTCCTCCGATTTCGCCAGCGTCGCGCCGCTCTTCGCCGGCAATCCAGCGGATCCCGCCGCCTGGAAAGAAACCATCGCCCGGGTGCAGAAGAGTCCGCGCGATCGCGGTGCGATCAGCCGCATCGTTTCGTCGCAACTCGAACGCCGCGGCGCGCCGACGCACGCAAAAGCTGTGGCGAAACACCTCGCCGATCCCAAGAGCGTCGCGATTGTGACGGGCCAGCAGGCGGGCGTGTTCGGCGGACCGCTGTACACCCTGCTCAAGGCCATCAGCGCGATTCAGCTCGCGCGAAAAGTCTCGGCCAAGCACGGCATCCCGGCGATCCCTGTCTTCTGGGTCGAGGGTGAGGATCACGATTGGAAAGAGGTGCGCGCCGCGCGCGTGCTCGACGCGGATCTCCATCTCAAGACGATCACGCTCGGCGATCTTGAAGGCGCAGGCACGCATCCGGTCGCCAGCTTGACGCTGGACGACGGCATCGGGGACGCGCTGGCGGAGCTCGAGGCGAATCTCGCGCGCACTGAATTCACCGACGAACTCATGGCCAGGCTGCGAAAGCACTATTGCGCAGGCCAGAAGATGGGCACCGCGTTTGCCTGTTGGATCGACGACCTCCTGGGTCGCCACGGTCTCGTGGTCTTCGAAGCGGACGATCCGGCCGCCAAGCCGCTCGTCGCCGAAATCTTCAGGCGCGAACTCGAAGCGCCGTGTCACACAGCGCGCCTGGCCAAAGAAACCGGCGAGGCCATGCGCAAGCTCGGGCACCACCCGCAGGTCGAGCCGGCGGAAGACAGCGTCGCCCTTTTCTACCTCGGCGGCGGCGAACGGCATTCAATCAAACGCACAAGCGAATCCGGCTACACGAGCGGCGAGCTCACATTCGACGCCGCGGCGCTCCAGGCCGAAGCGGTCGAGCACCCGGAGCATTTCAGCCCGAACGTGCTCCTTCGTCCGATCGTTCAGGACCGCCTCTTCCCGACAATCTGCTACGTCGCCGGCCCGAGCGAGCTCGCCTACCAGGCGCAACTCGGCGCAATCTACAAGGCCTTCAACGTCGAAGTCCCGCTGCTCTATCCGCGCGCGAACGCAACGCTCCTCGATTCCGCCGCGATCCGTTTCCTCGAACGCTCGGGCATGTCGTTCGAGACGATGCATCTTCAGGGCGAGACGGCGCTGAACGACCTGCTGAAGAGCCAATTGCCGCCAACACTCGAGCCGGGCCTCGAGGATCTCACGCGGGAAATCGCGTCACGCATCGACGCGCTCAGGGCCGTTATTGCCGAGGTCGATCCGACGCTTGCGGGCGCCGCCGACACCACGCGCGATCGCATGCACGAGACGATCAAGACGCTGCACGGCAAGATCATCCACGCCAGCAAGAAAAAAGATGACACGCTGCGCCGCCAGTTCTCGCGCACGCAGGCGCTCGCCTTCCCTGCAGGCGAACCGCAGGAGCGCCTCGTCGATCTCCCGTTTTTCCTGAACCGCTACGGTCAGGCCGTCGTCGACCGCCTGCTCGACGCGTTGCCCGTCGACATGGGCAAGCATCACATTCTGGTGTTGTAGCGACTAAAGCTTCTTGAGCGCTTCCGCGCGTTTGGTTTCGCTGGCGCAAAGCTTTGCGCGGAGCGTGGCCGATGCGGAGCGATCGGCGTCGAGAAGTTTGCGGGAATCAGCGAGCGCAGGCGTGGTAACTTCCGCCGCCGGGCCGCCGGGCGTTTTCCGTACGGCAACGAAGTGCTCCGGACTCAGCAGGGTCGCCAGCGTGCCCTCATCGATCAGGATTTCGCGCCCGGTGATTTCTTTCGATGCCGCGCGCAACAGCTCGGACGTCGGCGCCGACGGAGCCTCAAGCAGCCACTCGACCATCTTCGCCGCGATCGCGTGGCCGGCCTTGAACGCGAGCCCGTGCTCGCGCACGAGCGTGTCGGCGAGTTCGGTGATCGATACGCCGTTCTGTGTCGCGCGCTCGCGCATGAGCCCGACGTTGAAATCAGCGTCTTTCATCGCGGCGGCGACGAGCGAGACCGCGCGGTTTGCGTCCTTGAATGCGCTCGCCGTGAGCGGCTGAAGA
Source organism: Vicinamibacterales bacterium (assembly GCA_046598935.1). Taxonomy (GTDB): domain Bacteria; phylum Acidobacteriota; class Vicinamibacteria; order Vicinamibacterales; family SCN-69-37; genus SCUN01. Next base: position 15,361 of record JBKJHW010000073.1, read on the forward strand.
TCGTCTTCGGTGTCGACGATGTCGCCGAACGGGGTGTTGTGCACGACCATCGCAATCGAATGCGTCTGGGCAAAAGCCTTCGACGACAACGCGCGCGCGTGCTCGAGCGCGACCGGATTCCGCTTCTGCGGCATGATGCTGCTGCCCTGCACGAAGCCGCCGGCGAGACGGAGATAGCCCATCTCCATCGTGCACCACAGCAATAAATCCTGAACGAGCCGCCCAAGGCCGATGAGCGTCGTCGACGCCGCGCCCGCGCTTTCGAGCAGATAGTCGACGGTGGCGATGCTGCCGTACGTATTGCCGGTCGGCCCGTCGAAGCCGAGCAACTCACTCGTGCGGCTGCGATCAATCGGAAATCCGGTGCCGGTAATTGCGCACGCGCCGAGCGGATTGCGGTTGACCGACGCGTAGGCCGCCCGAAGCCGGGCGCCGTCACGCTCGAATTGCTCGATCGCGGCCAGCAGGTAGTGCGCGACGGTTGTCGGCTGGGCCGGCTGCGTGTGCGTGTGCGCCGGAAACACCGTGGCGCGATGCCGTTCGGCAAGGCCGATCAGCGATTCACGCAGCGTGAGCGTGGCGTCCAGGAGATCGAGCACCATCTCACGCAACTGCATCCGGTACATCGTCATGTCGATGTCGTTGCGACTGCGCGCCGTGTGCAGGCGGCCGGCGATGTCAGGATCGCACGCGCTCGTCACGAGACGCTCGATGTAGAAAAACAGATCCTCGTAACTGCCGTCGTACGTCACATCGCGCAGTGAATCCGCCGTGATCGTGCCGATTGCATCGCGCAACACCTTGGCGTCCGCCCTGGAGATGATCCCGGTGTCCGCGAGCATGACCAGGTGTGCTTCGTCGATCGCGAGAAGCGGATCGAGCAACAGGCGTTTCGCATCCTCAAAGTTTTCATTGAGAACGAGACGCACGTACTCGGGATCGAACTTCACGGTGACTCCATGATAGGGCAAAGGGCAGAGGGCAGAGGGCAGAGGTAAAGGAAAAAGGAAACAGGCGACTGGCCTCTTTCCTGTTTCCTCTACCTCTGATCTCTGCCCTTTGCCTTATGCCCTACTCAGAAGATGAACTTGACCCCTAGCTGCATAATGCGCTGGTCGTAGCCGCTCGTGCCCGCGAAGGCAACAGCGGGCGTCGGAATGGCGACGGCCGGCACGCCACTCGCGCCCGTCGTCACGACGCGGCTTACACCCGCTATGTTCTGCCGGTTGAAAAGGTTCTTCGCTTCGAAGAACGCCTCAATCTTTTTGCTGGCGATCGGAATGTAGCGCGAGTAGCGAAGGTCGAGATTGATCACCTTGCCCAACCGGCCCGTGTTGCGGCCGATGCCGATCGGACGATCGTTGGTCACGCCGTCGCGGTTGAGGTCGACGTTCGACCGCACGTTGAACGGCAACCCGCTGTTGGCCTGGAGAATCACGCCGAGCTGGTTGTGGTTGAGGAGCATCGCGGCCACGCCGGTGCCGGTCACCGACGGCGAGAAAACACCGGAGGCGACGAACGTGTGCGTCTGGTTGAACGGCGTGACGCCCTTGTCGCTCTTGAGGTTCGACGGGTCCGACATGCGGTCGTCGCCGCTGCCGACGACGTAGGTGCCCGTGAGCGGCGACGTGTCGGTGCCGCGCGCGAGCGTGTAGGTCGCCTGCGCCTGCCAGCCGTGCGACATGCGCTTGCTCAGCGTGAACGTCCCGGCGTTGTACTGCGACTCGCCGATCGAATGGAAGACGTTGACGTGATCGAACGCCGGATCGACGCGCGTCGACGCGTTCACAGTCGTCGAATAGATCGGCCGGCCATCGGCGAGAGCCCCGGCCGTGGGGATCAGGTTGACGTCCACCAGCACCGGCATGTTGCTGCCGGTCGAGTTGACGTAGCCGACGGCGATCGAGACGTCGTTCGAAACAGCGCGCTCGACCTGCACGTTGGTCAGCCACGCCTGCTGCGTCTTGAACTTCGAGTCGACGGCTGTGATGCTCTGGCGCGGAAGTACGAAACCCGCGGGCGGCGCGGCGAGGCTCGTCGCGTAGGCGGGCGCGCCGGCGGCCGAGCCGGCGACCGACACCGTGTAACTCGCCGGGTCGCCGTTGTTCAGGATCGCGTTGTCATAGAAATCCAGGAGCGGCGGCTCGAACATGAGTCCCGTTGAGGCGCGCACGACCGTGCGCGCCGCCGCGTCGACCGCCCAGGAGAGACCGAAGCGCGGCGCGATGTTGTTCTTGTCGATCGCGAAGTCCTGCGAATACTTGTTCGCCGCAAACGAACGGGCCGACGGAACGTCGAACAGATCGTACCGGAGACCGTAGAGCACCTTCAGCTGCGGCGTGACCTGCCAGTCGTCCTGGATGAATCCGGCGTAGAACGCGGACTTGTAGGACGCGGACATATTGCCGAACTGCTGCTGCAGCGACGTGTAGCCGTTGCGGTTCGTGCCGTTCTTCGCCGCGAGATACGCATCGATCGTCGGGAACGTGTAGAGGAAGAGGTCGCCCCTCACCCGCTTGTCGGCGATGAACTGCGCGTCGATCCCGGCTTTGAACGCGTGACGGCCCTTCAGCCACGAGTAATTGTCGATGACCTGCCAGATGCCCTGGTTGAAGTCGAACCCGGTCGAGTTTCCGTCGCCGACCGCAGGCGCGCCGAAATTCGCCCGGCCGGAAACAACGATCGCCGCGCCGGTGGCCGCCGTAGAGCCCGCGGTCCGGAACTGGTGCCGCCGCGCGTACTGCACGCGCAACTCGTTGAGCGCGCTGCCGCCCACAGTTGTCGTCAGCTGCGCCGATGCGGAATCCATGCGATCCGTGAAGTCGGTCGCGCGATCGAGCGTGTTCAAGCCGCCGCCGATGTTCGAGAGCGAGTAATTCTTGAAGAGGAAGTAACGCGCGGCCAGGTGCGAGCTCTTGGTCAGCTCGTGATCGATCTTGCCGAAGCCGAAGTTCACGCGCTGGTGCGCCGGAATCACGCCGTCGGACGGCAGCGTCAGCCCGAGCGCGGACGCGTCGGCGGCGGTCACCGTGATGACCTGGCCGCCGGTGACGAGGCTGCGGTTCACGAATTCGTACGCGCCGTAAAAGTGCGTGCGGTCCTTCGAAATCGGGCCGCCCAGTGCGGCCGTCACGTCGTCAGCCACCGTGTCCGGCTTGCGAACGCCGGCGGCGAGGAAGAACGGCCTTGCGGACATGCTGTTGCGCTTGAAGCGATAGCTGGCCGAGCCGTGAAAGGTGTTGGTGCCCGACGGCGTGATCGCGTTGTAGACCATGCCCGTCGTCTGTCCGAACTCCGGCGCAAAGCCGTTCGTGATGACCTTGACTTCGCGAACGAGCACTTCCGACACCGGCAGCAACCGCAAGCCGGCGCGGTCCTTCTGCGTATTGGTGTTGCCGTCCAGCTGATAGTTCGTGTGCATCTGCGAGCCGTTCGCGTTGATGCGCGGCACGCCAAATTCATTGTTCTCGTAGCCCGTGACGTTCGCCTGGAGAAACGCGAAGTTGTAAGGATTGCGCGACGGCAGCGGCAGGTTCTGGATTTCTTCGCTGCTGATCGTGCGGCCGAGATCGATCTTGCCCGGCTGCGCCATCCGCGCTTCGCGCGTCACCGTCACGGTCTCCGAGAGATTGCCCACGGTCATCGCGACATTCACGACCGCGGTCTGACCGGCTGACAGCGTCAGGCCCTGCTGCTCGAATGACTTGAAGCCCTGAAGCTCGGCGCGAATCGAGTACCGACCCAACGCCAGCAACTGCGCGCGGTACGCGCCTGCCGCATTCGATACGACAACGCGCTCGCCGCCGGTGTCGACGTTCTTCACCGTGAGAGTGACGCCGGGCAACACACCGCCGGAGCTGTCAGTGACGATACCTTCGATGGTGCCGTTGGTGGCCTGCGACTGGGCGGCCGCGGGCACGGCGGACCAGAGCACGCAAGCGATCAGAACTGCGACGATTTTTCGGATCATAGGCCACCCATCTTAATCGAGCCTGCGTTTCGGACAGCGCGGTGCCCGCAATCGCGAAGGCCGCGGGCGACTCAGCGTACACTTGGCCATCGCCATGGCTACGCGGCCGCCCGTGCACCCATCGAAGCAGAAAATGCCCGCGACCGCGCGCGCGAAGCCCGCAAAACGTGGCGGCCGGTTCTTTGGTTTCATCCCGCCGGTCTGGCGGCGCCGGCTCCTGATCGGCGGCGGCATCGCCGCTTCGCTCTTTCTGATCTTCGTCATCTACGCCTGGATTCGTGTCGCCGGCATGATCGACCGCCGGCTCGGCGGCGACGACGACCGGGCGATGCCGAGGATCTACGGCCGCGCTTTCGAAATGCGCGCGGGACAGCCGCTCTCTGTCTCCGAACTGCGGGCACGCCTCAACGACGTCGGCTACTCCGAGAAAGTGCAGGCCGAGCAGCCCGGCGAATTCTCGATCACGGGATCCGTGATTCAACTCACGACAAAGGGCGTCGGCAAAACCGAGCCGGTCGCCGCCCGCATCGAGATCAGGAAAGGCAATTACGTCTCGAAGGTGACGTCGCCCAAAGGCGCGGCGATCCCGACGGTGAAGCTCGAGCCGCCGCTGCTGGCGGAGCTCGCGTCGGGCCATCGCCGCCGCTACGTGCCGATCGGATCCATGCCGAAGCGCATGATCAACGCGGTGCTCGCCATCGAGGATCAGCGCTTTTACGACCATCCCGGTGTCGACGTCATCGGCACGGCGGGCGCGCTGTGGCGCAACGTGTTCGGCGACAAGGAGTATATGGCGGGCGGCAGCACGATCACGCAGCAGATCGTCAAGAACACCTTTCTCACGCCGAAGAAGTCGCCGATCCGCAAGATGCAGGAGCAGTTCATCGCGCTCGTGCTCGAAACGCGCTTGAGCAAGGATCAGATCCTCGAGCTGTATCTCAATGAAACGGTGCTCGGGCAGCGCGGGCCGTTTGAAATCCGCGGCGTCGCCGCAGGCGCGCGCGTGTTTTTCGGCGTCGACGTGCAGAACCTGACGAACGCGCAGGCCGCGACGCTCGCCGGCATCATCCAGGCGCCGTCGTCACTCTCGCCGTCCCGCAACCCGAAACGCGCGATGGATCGCCGGAACGTCGTGCTGAAACAGATGGCCGACGCGGGGTTCATCACCACGGAAGAAAAACTGAAGGCGCAGGGCGAGCCGATCGGCGTCGCGCCGCACGCGATGGAGAACGAGGCGCCGTACTTCGTCGATTGGGTCAGCCAGCTGATCGATGAAGACTACAAGGGCCTGCTCAAGCCCAACGCCGCCGTGGACGTATACACCACGCTCGACGTGCACTTTCAGCGCATGGCGCAGGATGCACTGGCCGACGGCCTCGCGGCGGTCGACAAGTTGCTGACTGCGCGCAAACGCAAAGGCGTGGCGCAGGCGGCGATGGTGGTCGCGGATTCGAAGACCGGCGAGATCCTCGCGATGATCGGCGGCCGCGACTACGGCCGCTCGCAGTACAACCGCGCGGTGCTGGCGCGGCGGCAACCGGGCTCGACATTCAAGCCGTTCGTCTACCTGTCGGCCTTCGAAAAAATGGCGGAAGAAGGCAGCGATGAACTGACGCCGGCGACGATCATGATGGACGAGCCGACCACCTGGGTCGACGGTCAGGGCAAGCCCTACACACCCGGCAACTATCAGAACGAGTACGACGGCCCCATCACGGTGAGATTCGCCCTCGCCCACTCGCGCAACATCGTCGCGATCAAGACCGCGGAGATGGCCGGGTACGATCGCGTCGCCAATCTCTGGAAACGCGTCGGCGAAGGCACGCGGGCGCTGGCGGTGCCGTCCATCGCTCTCGGCGTTTTCGAAGCGTCGCCGCTCGAGATGGCGACGGCCTACACACTCTTTACCAACGCCGGCTCCGTGCGGCCGCTGAAGGCGGTTCTGCGCATCAGCGAAAACTCGAAGGACAAAAAGGTTAAAGCCGAGCCGATGCGCGACGTCGCGCGGCCCGACACGACCTACCTCGTCGTCAACCTGATGCGCAGCGTTGTGAACGAGGGCACGGCCGCCGCCGCGCGATCCACGGGCTTCTATCTCGATGCGGCCGGCAAGACCGGCACGACCAACGATCAGCGCGACGCGTGGTTCATCGGGTTCACGCCGGATCTGGTCGCCGCGGTGTGGGTCGGCTTCGACGACAACAAACCGATCGGCCTCACCGGCAGCCAGGGTGCGCTGCCGCTCTGGACGGCGTTCATGAAGCGCGCCACGGCCGGCCGCGGCAATCGCGCCTTCACAGTTCCCGACAACATCGTGTTTGCGGAGATTGACAAGGCGACCGGCAAGTTAGCCACGCCCGGCTGCCCGAAGATCATTAATGAAGCGTTCCTCGCCGGTACTGAACCGAGGGAGCAATGCCCATTACATCGGTAATTTGGGAATCGGGGAATCGCAGATCGAGGATCGGGGAATCGCCGATCACAAAATGGTCTGATTGCGCGATTCCCACATGGCCCTTGAACCGTTATAATCATTAGCAGTCGCCGCTAGAGACTGCTAAGAATGTCCGAACTTACTGATCGCCAGCATCGCTTACTCGTCCGCCTCGTCGCGGAATACATCGAGCAGGGTGAGCCTGTGTCTTCGTCGTGGCTTGCCGAGAACAGCGGACTGAGCGTGTCGTCGGCGACGGTGAGAAACATCCTCGCGCATCTGGAAGAACAGGGGCTGCTCCGCCAGCCGCATACGTCGGCCGGTCGCGTGCCCACTGATTCCGGCTATCGGCAATACGTCGAGGGCCTGCTGAACGCGCGTAAACGCACCGGAAAAGAAGCCCGCGGGCTCGAAACGCGCCTGCGCCAGACGGGCACGGTCAGCGACATTCTCGACAACGCTTCACAGGAGTTGTCGCGGCAATCGCACCACATCGGCTTCGCGATCTCGACGGCGCCCTCGTCGCAGCTGCAGCACGTCGACTTCGTCAGCCTCGATTCGCGGCGCGTGCTCGTGATCGTGGTCTCGGCCGGCGGGCACATCACGCACAAGGTCGTCAACACCGAAGAGCCGCATGACACGGCGCGCCTCGCGGAAGCGGCGACCTACATCAACCGCGAGTTCGCCGGCATGTCGATCGAGGACGCGCGGGCGGCTGTCGCGGCGCGGCTTCAGGAAGAACGCGGGCTCTACAACGCGCTGATGTCGCGCGCGTTGCAGCTGGCGCAGTCCGGCCTCAACGAGATTTCGCCGACGCACAACGTCAGCATCCAGGGCACGTCGAAGTTTCTCGACGGCCTGTCGGATCGCGACGAGCGGATGACGCTCGAGACGCTGCGCGCGCTCTTTCGCATGATCGAAGAAAAGCACCGCCTGCTCGAGCTGCTCACGCGTTACGTGAACACTGACGGTCTCACCATCGTCATTGGATCCGAGCACGAGCAGCCGGACATGCATCCGTTCAGCCTGGTCGCGTCAACATTCACCGACGGTTCGCGTGGCGCGACCGTCGGCGTGATTGGCCCGACCCGTATGCGCTACCAGAAGACAATCACCGTCGTCGACAACCTGTCGAAAGCGGTGAGCCGGATTCTGTAACGCAGGTTTCGACCCGACCGTGACTGACAACAACAACGACGACCTCTCATTCGATTCCGCGGCCGATCCGACCGATCAGATCGTTGCGCTCACGACCGAACGCGACGACCTGAAGGACCGGTTACTGCGCATGACGGCCGAGTTCGACAACTATCGCAAGCGCGTGGACCGCGAGCGCCGTGAACTGTCGGAAGCGGCGGCGGCCGATCTCATTCGCGACATTCTGCCGATCATCGACGACCTCGAGCGCGCGATGGCGGCCGCCGCGGGCACATCGGCCGATTCGGCGCTTGTGAAGGGCATCGAGCTCAGCCACCGCCAGCTGATCGAACAGCTGCGACGCCGCGGCGTCGAGGCCGTCAGCGCGATCGGCCAGATCTTCGATCCGGAGTTTCACGAAGCAGTGGGCTCGGTGCCGGCCGATGGCCGGCCCGACGGTGAGATCGTCGCCGAGTTCCGCAAGGGTTACCGCGCCGGCCGGCGCCTGCTTCGCGCCGCGATGGTCCAGGTGACCAAGGCGTGAGCCAGCGCGATTACTACGAAATCCTCCGCGTGTCGAAATCAGCCGGCGAATCCGACATCAAAGCCGCCTATCGAAAGCTCGCGCTGAAGCATCATCCCGACCGTAACCAGGGCGACGCCGAAGCGGAAGCGAAGTTCAAGGAGGCCGCCGAGGCGTATTCGATCCTTGCCGATGCCGACAAGCGCGCGCGCTACGACCGGTTCGGTCACGCCGGTGTGTCGGGCGCCGCGAGCCAGCCGGGCGCGGGAGCCAACAACGACGTCTTCGCGGATTTCTCCGATATCTTCGGCGACTTTTTCGGGTTCGGCGGAGGTCGCCGCCGGCCCGGCGGGCCCGAGCGCGGCTCGGATCTGCGGTTCGATCTCGAGATCAGCTTCGACGAGTCGTTCACGGGCAAGGATTTGCCGATCCAGATCCCGCGCGAAGAAACCTGCGAACCCTGCAAAGGCAGCGGCGCCGCGCCCGGCACCTCGGCTGAAACATGCCCGCAGTGCAAAGGCGCTGGGCAACTGCGCTTTCAGCAGGGCTTCCTCGTCGTGGCGCGGCCGTGCGGCCAGTGCCGCGGCAGCGGCAAGATCATCCCGAAGCCATGCCCCGCATGCCGCGGCAACGGCCGCGTGTCGAAAGACCGCCGCGTTACGGTGAAGATTCCAGCCGGTATCGCCGAAGGCCAGCGGCTTCGTCTCTACGGCGAGGGCGAGCATGGCTTGCACGGCGGCCCGACCGGCGACCTCTACGTCGTCGTGCACGTGAAGTCACATTCGATCTACCACCGGGAGAACGACGATCTCTTCGTCGAGGTACCCGTGCCGTTTGCCACGATGGTGATGGGCGGGTCGTTCAGGATCGCGGCGCCCGGCGGCGAGCTCACCGTTGATGTCCCGCCTGGCACGCAAAGCGGCGCCCTGCTTCCCTTCCGGGGAAAAGGCATGCCGAACGTGTCCGGCCGCGGCCGCGGCGCGCTGTATGTACGCGCGGTGGTCGAAGTGCCGAGGAAGATTTCGAAGGATCAGCGCAAAGCCATCGAGCAGCTCGGCAAAACGATGCCGCTCGACAAAGTGGAGCCCCGCTCGATCGACCACGACGAGAACGAGAAGCCATTCTTCGAGCGCGTGAAAGACATGTTTGGATCCTAAATCCCGTCTCTTCCATGCCCTCGCCATCAGCTGGCCGGCGGCGGCTCCGGACTGGCTTGCAGTCAAGGAAGAGCACGTCGAACGTTTGCTGGCAGCGATCGACGACGCGGGCGTGACGGCTGTGGATGAAGACGCCGCCACCGGCGAGACGCGTTTCTTTTTCGCGAACGCCGAGTCGCGCCATCGGGCGGCAGAAATCATCTGCTCGATCGATCCGGCGGCGGTCGCGGCCGCCGTCGAAGTCTCCGACGAAAACTGGGCCGAACGCAGCCAGGCGTCGATCACCGCCGTTCGCATCGGCGCGATCACCGTCGCGCCGCCGTGGGACATCCCGTCAGACCGCTCGGACGTCGTCGTCATTCAGCCGTCCATGGGCTTCGGCACGGCGCACCACGAATCCACCCGCCTCTGTCTGCAGCTGCTTCAGGAAATCAACGTCACCGGCAAATCCGTGCTCGACGTCGGCACAGGGTCCGGCGTGCTGGCGATTGCGGCGCGCAAGCGCGGGGCAACGATCGTCATCGCGGCTGATTACGATCCCGATGCGATCCAGTCAGCGCAGGAGAACCTCGAGCTGAATGCCGTCGAAGAGATCGCCCTGATGCTGCTCGATCTCGCCGCGCCGGAAGCGCTCGGCGTGCGCCGGTTCAACGTGATCTTCGCCAACCTCACCGGCGGCATGCTGCAGCGTTTCGCTCCCGAGCTGGCGTCCCGCCTGAGCCCGGGCGGCTCGCTCATTACGAGCGGCGTGATGGCGGACGAAGAAGCCGCCGTTGTGCAGGCGTTTGCGGATGCGGGGCTGACCACCACGTCGCGGCTGCAAGAAAAAGAGTGGATCGGGACGACGTTTACGGCAAGAGCGAGCTCCACACCTTCGTAATCGCCACAACCGGCGCCAGCTCAGCTCGAAGCGTCAACGCGCCGAGCGTGATCGTGTGGCATCCGGCCGCGCGAGCCACCCTGATTTCCTCTTCCGACCACCCGCCCTCCGGGCCGATCAGGATCAGGATCGAGTCGGACGCGATCGCCGAGACCTGGGCGCCGCCGAGCGCCGGTTCCACGCAAAGCAGTTTGGTGCTGATCTCGCGCCGCAGCACCGCCGACAGCTCGGTGACATCCGCGATGACCGGCAATGTCGTTTGCCCGCACTGCTTTGCCGATGCGACGGCCACACGATGCCAGCGCGCGATCGCTTCGTCGCCCCGCGCGTGTTTCGGCACGACTGCATGCTTCGTCACCATGGGAATGATCTCGACGACGCCAAGCGCGGTCGCGTCGCGAACGACGTCGTCCATGGCTTCGCCCTTGAGCAGGCCGATCGCCAGCGTCACGCGCGCGGGCGGCGGCGGCACGGGCGCGCGTTTACTGATGATCGTCGCGGTCGCGCGCTTTCCGGTGTTCTCGATCTCGGCGTTCCATGACGCGCCTACACCATTAAAAATGACGATCGCGTCGCCGGCTGAGAGCCGCATGACGCGGCTAATGTGATGACTTTCAGCCTCTGACAGTGAGAGCGTGTAGGGCCGACTGGTTTCGAAGTCGGCCGCGACCGCTACGCTCACGTCGGGCACGTAGACTCTCGGCGCGCTCACGGCCGTATTCTAGCCGGTATACTTCTCGCGAATGGTGTTTCGCGGGCAGACGCTCGGCAAGTACAAGATCATCGAGCCGCTCGGCAGCGGCGGCTTCGGCACGGTGTACCTCGCCGAAGACACCTGGATCGACAAGCGCGTCGCGCTGAAAGTGCCGCACCGCCAGGGTCTCGACTTCGGCGAACTGCTGCGCGAGCCGCGGCTTCTCGCGTCGCTCAACCATCCGAACATCGTCACCGTCATCACGGCGGAGAAGCAGGACAACGTCTTCTTCATCGTGATGGAGTACGTGCCGGGCGAAACGCTCGAGAACATCATCGGCAACAAGGGCGGCCTCGATCTCGCGTCGACGCTCGACTACACGTGCCAGATCTGCAACGCCGTCGATCACGCGCACAAGCAGGGCGTGCTGCATCGAGACCTGCGGCCGGCCAATGTCTTCGTGAACGAGAAAGGGCTGCTGAAGGTCGGCGATTTCGGCACCTCCCGGATTCTCGAAGTCGCCGCGCACGGCACGACGGTCATCGGCAGCCCGCCGTATATGGCGCCCGAGCAGTTCGAAGGCCGCGCGGTGTTCGCCTCGGACCTCTATTCGCTCGGCGTGACGATGTATCAGATGTTGACCGGGCAGCTGCCGTACGACACACCGTCGCCGAGCGATCTCGACCGGCTGCGCCGCGGCGAGCTGACGCCGCCGCTGCGGTCGCGCAATTCACAGGTGCCGCAGGTGATCGACGATATCGTGATGCGCGCGATGGCGCCTGACGTCGCCTCGCGCTATCAGCGCGCCGAAGATCTGCTCAACGATCTGCTGAACGCCCGGCGTGAGCTGCCGAGAAGGACGCCGCCGGAATCTCCCGTGGTATCGGCGCCCGGTGGAACGATCGCCGCGCGCCAGGCGCCGTCGCCGCGCGCGCCGGAGGCGCGCACGCCGGCCATCGGCAGGCCGCCGCGCACGCGCGATCTCACGGCGACGCGGTTTTGCCGGCAATGCCGCAAGCCGCTTCCGGCGCGGGGCACGAAATGCCCGTTTTGCGGGGAGACTCAGTAAAAGCAGTGGTCAATGGTCAGTGGCCAGTGGTCATTGACCATTCGGTACGTTAATCTCACCTTCCATGGCCTTCTCTGGTACCGGCAAAGTCTGGATGAACGGCACGCTCGTCAACTGGGCCGACGCCACCATTCACGCCGCATCGCACGTCATTCATTACGGATCGGGAGTCTTCGAAGGCGCGCGGTGCTACAAGACGCCGCAGGGTCCGGCGTGTTTCCGCCTGGATGCGCATATTCGCCGGCTCTACGATTCAGCCGCCATCTACCGCATGGACTTCAAAGTCAGCCAGGAAGAAATGACGCAGGCGGTGCTCGACACCATCAAAGCCAACGGCTTTGATGCGTGCTACATCCGCCCGCTCATTTATCGCGGCTACCACACGCTCGGCGTGAACCCGCTGCCGTGCCCGGTTGACGCGATGATCCTCGTCTGGGAATGGGACGCGTATCTCGGGCCGGAAGCGCTCGACAAAGGCGTTGATGTGCGGATCAGCTCGTGGACGCGCAGCGCTCCGAACACGTTTCCCGCGATGGCCAAGTCGGTCGCCAACTACGCGAACTCGAGCCTGATCAAGATGGAAGCCGTCGCCGACGGTTACTCCGAGGGCATCGCGCTCGACGTCAACGGCCAGCTGAGCGAAGGCAGCGGCCAGAACCTCTTCCTTGTGCGCGATCATGTGCTCTATACGCCGCCGCTCGCGGCCTCGGTGCTGCCGGGCATCACGCGCGACACGATTATCACGCTCGCCCAGGACCTCGGCTTCACGGTGAAGGAACAAACGCTCCCGCGCGAGATGGTTTACGTCTGCGACGAGATCTTCTTCGTCGGCACCGCTGTCGAAGTCACGCCGGTCACGTCCGTCGACCGGGTAAAAGTGGGCACCGGCAAGCGCGGGCCCGTCACCGCGGCCATACAGCAGGCGTTCTTTGACTGCGTCAACGGTGTCAGCCCGGATCGACACGGCTGGCGGACGCTCGTAAACAGCGCGACGGCAATCGCACGTTAACCCCGGGGCCGCCCCCAGCCGGCCGAACTCTGGTACCCATACCCATGACGTTCGATGCCCTTCTCACACAAGCTGCCGCAATGCGGGCGTCCGACGTCCATCTTCGCGCCGGGCAACCGCCGCTCGTCCGACTCAACGGCGTGCTCAAGCGGATTGAGGGCGTCGGCGCCCTCAGCGCCGCGGATCTCGATGGGCTCGCCGCGCGGCTGTTGAACCCAGCGCAATCGGAGCGGCTCGAGCGCGATCACGAAGTCGATATGGCGTGGCAGATCCCCAACGTCGGCCGGTGCCGCGCGAGCGTCTTCCGCCAGAGGAACACCACCGGACTCGCCCTGCGCCTCATCCCCGCGAAGATCCCGGCGCTCGACACGCTCGGCATGCCGGCGTCTGTCGCCGCGCTCGCCAACGAATCCCGCGGCCTCATCATCGTCACCGGCGCCACCGGCAGCGGCAAGAGCACCACGCTCGCCGCGCTTGTCGACCACGTCAACCGCACACGCGCGGTGCACATCCTGACGATCGAAGATCCCATCGAGTTTCTGCACGCCGACCAGATGGCGGTGGTCAGCCAGCGCGAAATCGGGTTCGACACGAACTCGTACGCGTCGGGGCTGAAGGCCGCGCTGCGGCAGGACCCGGACATCATCCTCGTCGGCGAGATGCGGGACATCGAGACGATCGAGACCGCGCTCATCGCGGCCGAGACCGGCCACCTCGTGCTGTCGACACTCCACACGCTCGATGCGGCCGAGACGATCACGCGCATCATCTCCGTGTTTCCGCCGCATCATCAGGCACAGATCCGGCTGCAGCTGGCGCGCGTGTTGCGCGCGGCGGTGTCGCAGCGCCTGCTGCCGCGCGCTGACGGCCAGGGCCGCGCGCTCGCCGCCGAGGTGCTGATCAGCACGCCGTACATCCGAGACGCCATCAGTGATCGCGACAAGACATCGCTCATCACCGCTGCCATCGCCGCCGGCAAGGGCGAATACGGCATGCAGACGTTCGACCAATCAATCCTCGAGCTCGTGCAGGCCGGTCACGTCAGTGAAGAAGAAGCGATGCGCTGGGTGACGAACGTGGATGAATTCTCGATGAGGCTCCGCGGCATCACGCCCGGCAGCCGGGGGTAGATCGAGGCGACGGGCTACGGGTCCTCTGCACCACGCCGGGCTTCAGCCGCGAGCCAACCGAATGCGGCGACGAGCCTCTGTCCAAGGAATTGTCTGCGCGCGACCGGCCTTGAGCTCTTCGACTCGTCGATGGATTTCCGCAGACCACGCGGCCTCGGCGTCCGCGTCCACTTCAGTGTCAAGGCTTTCGATTAACTCGTCGGCAATCGCTGCCCGCTCTTCGTCCGAAAGCCGCAGCGCTTCAAGCAGGATCTGCTTCGAATCCATTGCCGAACCCTACCATCGTCGCGATGCACGTCAAGCTCTGCTTAACGTCACGCATGAGCCGCGCGCGAGCGGGTTCTCGAACGCGTCGGCTCCATTCGTTGATTAGCCCGCATGTGCGGCACTGCTTGCGGCCCAGACTCGCGCGCGAGCGGTGAGTTCGTCGACCACCTTCGGCCAATCGTGCAGAGTCGCCGGGTCCAAGTCTGCGCCGTTTGGCCAGGTCAGGGTGCCGAATTCCGAATTGAGCGACACGGCGTTGAACACCGCCAGGTCCTGCAAGGGCCCGAAAACGGCGCCCTCCAGGACCGGCCGAAAATTGATGCGCTGAGTCGTCCGGTCGTCGAAGTCCACGTCGATGGTATGCGGCCCGACGATGTCGAAACGCGTCACGCGATAGATGGGATGGGCCATGGTTGCCTTAGTGGGTCGATCTTGACGGGAGGCTGACCCGATTGCAAGAGATCCCAGTCTCGCCGGAGTTCAGCCCGATGGATCTCCGTCCACGCCTCGACCAGCCGGCGTTGGGCCTGCGGCAAGCTGCCGCCGAGACACTCGAGTGTCTCGGTCGCGAATACCGCGGAGTGCTCCTGATAGTACGCGTGAAAGTGCGGATGGTGATGCGGTTCGCCTGCCTCCACGAACATGCGGATGACGATCCCGAAGAATCGCGAGAGCTCAGGCACACCGCCAACTTAGCATCGTCGGGATGACGTTTGTCGGGCTAGCGCGACAAATGAGCCGCGCGCCTTCTCGATCCAGAGCGCGTCGGCTTCGTTCGTCTGTTAGACCGTGTTCTCGATCGGAGTCGAGCGCACTGCCAACAGATCGTTATCGCGCACCGCTCGAACGTCTCGAACGGGCAGAGTCAAGAGCGCCTGCGTGCGTCCGGAGGCAGTTACGAATTCGACCTCGACGGCCTCGTCCCCGTACGTCTGAACAACTGCGCCCAGGTCTCCAGTCCGCAGCCCAGACTCGGGCACGTCTCGGACGAGGACTACCGTGTCGAGCTCATGAAAACTGGTCGTCATCGTCTCGCTCCTGGATAGGCCGTTACGAACCGGGGGAATTGCTCGCCATCGAGAACAATCCATACCACCACAACCTGCGCGTCGCGGCCAGCCGGTCCGTGTATCGTACCCGCCACGACGTACTTCTGTCCAAACGTCGTCCGATCTCCCAACATGGCGTCCTCATGCACGAAACGCGCAAGCTCGGTTCGGAGGACCGGCCAGTCTTGCTGCTCGAATCCAAGGCGAGCGAAGAACTTCGCCTTAGCACTGCCGACCGTGTGTTCTGGCGACAGCAGGTAGTCCCTAATCTTCGCCTCGTCGATGACGGCGTGATTGGCGCCGGGGATCCGCACGTCGCGATTCTACGCCCATCGGCCTAGACAGTAGGACTTCGGTTTCGTGAAGGGTTGACCTCCGTCACAATTCGCGGATTGGTCCCGTTGGGGATCAGCGCCGCCCACGGCCGGTCAGCCGTCGCGTTCACCGGAGGTCAACCATGGCAGAGCCTACACCGCTTTTCGTCGGTCTGGATGTCCACAAGGATTCGATTGCCGTCGCGCACGCGCAGGGCCAGGCCGATCCGCCCGTGTTCGTGGGCACGATCGGCACCCGTCAATCTGACATCGACCAATTGATCCGCCGTCTGCAGTCGAAATCGTCGGCGCTGGCGTTTGCGTACGAGGCCGGGCCGTGCGGTTACGTGCTCCATCGGTACTTGACCGGCAAAGGGCTGCGCTGTGATGTGGTGGCGCCCTCGCTCATTCCGAAAAAGCCAGGCGACAAGGTCAAGACCGATCGACGGGATGCCGTGGAGCTGGCGCGCTTGCTGCGCTCGGGCGATCTGACCCGAGTGTATGTGCCGAGCCTAGACGATGAAGCCGTGCGCGATGCCTGTCGCGCCCGCGATGCCACACGTCGCACGCTCAAGGACGCAAAGCTGCGTCTGAAGGGATTGCTGCTGCGGCTCGGTTTGCACTACGTCGGTCGCGCCGATTGGAACGACGCCCATCGGCGGTACTTGGCGAAAGTGGTGTGCCGGACGCCCGCGCAGCAGATCGTCTTTCAGGAATTCGTGCGCGCCGTCGATGAGCAAGTGGATCGGCTCGCTCGGCTCGAGGCGGAGCTGAAAGATCTCGCGCCGACGTGGCGACTGTATCCCGTGGTGCCATCGCTTCAGGCGCTGCGCGGTGTGCAGTGGCTGGTCGCGATCACGGTGGTCGCCGAACTCGGCGACCTCACACGTTTCGACAATCCGCGGCAGCTCGCGGCGTTCGTCGGGCTCATTCCCTCGGAATACTCCAGCGGCCAGGCCCGTCGTCAGGGCGGCATCACCAAGGCGGGCAAC